>JAWWQA010000289.1:0-15700 GCA_033854695.1 Rubrobacteraceae bacterium | reverse complement strand
CGACGCGTTGACGGACGGGTGGGAGAGGGAACACTGCTACACCGGGGTGTTCAGGGAGAACGTGCAGGCCAAGAACGACCCAAGCTATCCCTCCAAGTACCTCAAGGCCGACCAGCCTCTGTACCCTTGCACCGACGTACAGGCCCGCTACAAAAACCCGTGCTACCGGAGGCAGCCCATGTACGCTTTATTGATGCAGAACAACGACTTCGCCAAGGTCTTCGACCTCTGCGCGAAGGTAGAGGTCGATTTCCGACCAGCCTGCTACCACGGTCTGGGAAGGTCTGCTTTCTTCCAGAGCATTGAGGAGCAAGTTACCGACATAGCCCAAGCCGGGTCTACCCGTATGCTGTGCATGCTGGGCGAAGATCACGAGGCCCAATCCAACTGTGTCGCTGGGGCAGTTAAAACCTTCATTTACTACAACCGCGGCGACACGCGGGTCGAGGCGTTTTGCAGACCCTTCGACGCGGACTTGCACGCCGTCTGTCACCGGGCGGCCGAAGAATACTACGAAGATTTCGCTCTCGATTAGAGTGGAGAAGAACATCATTACGGCCACGCTAGTAAGCTCGTTCCTCGGCATCGATATGCGTCTCAGGTACGTTTCGGTCGGCGAGGAGGAGGATGCCTCTGCGAGAGCCAGGGTAGTCGAGAAAAGCTCGTGAGTAGAGAAAAACCCGACTCCCGACTCTCGGAGCGAAGCGACCCGGTGATTGTTGCCGATTGGCATCGTGGCCGCCTCGGCGCTGGTCGCGCTGGGCATCGTCGTCTTCGGGTCGTATTTCGTGGCTACGCATTGTTCTGGTGCTCTTTCGACTGACTACGCCTGCTACCAGCAGCGCTACCAGAACCTGGTGCACGAGTCGGGGATCGAAGCCGCCTTCGCCGATCTCAAGAAGGAATACGAGAAGAACTATTTCGTAAGATCCGAGTGTCACCAGCTAACCCACGTTATAGGCCGCGCCGCCGCTGAGCGCTACGGCGACATAGCTAATACATACAGTCGGGGCGAACTTCTGCTTTGCGGGTTACTACCACGGGGCGATGGAGGCCGAACTCAGGGCAAGGATTTCGCCAAGGTCTTCGACCTCTACGGAGGGGTAGACGACGGTTTCCGGCCGGCATGCTACCGGGGTCTGGGGCGGGAGGCCGATGGGCAGAGCATGAAGCAGGATGTTACCGACTTGGCCAAAGCCGAGTTCGCCGGCAAGCTATGCACGCTGGGGGAAGGTTACGAGGCTAGATCAAACTGCGTCCTCGGAGCGGTTGGACACTCTACTTCGTTCTACCAAAGCGACATGCAGGCCAGGGCATTGTGTGAAATCCTTGGATGCGGACTTGCGCGACGTGTGCCTCCAGGTAGGTGAACAGTTCTATGAAGATTTCGATATCGCTTAGAGCTATGAAGAGCATCGTTATGGCCACGTTTATACAGCCGGTAGGGTTATGGGTATAGCTTCGGATAGGTCCGAGAACTCGATAGATCCCAAGGGGGCAGCCGGTGGCACGACGATCGATCAGGCGGGCGAGTTGCGCTCGGCCCGCGTCGAGTCGCTGCGGGTAATCGCTTCCGCTGATATGTGGATCTTTGTCTCCTGCGTCTTCTGGGTGGTAGTCTTCTGGCTACAGTTCGAGCCCATGGCCGCGATCCCCGGCTTCTTTATGGTAGGTGCATGCGTACTCCCCTATGGCCCGGTCCGCTCGTCCGGTCGCTGGAGTGGCGCCCCCTGGCCCTTATCGGCGTCGCGTCCTACAGCCTTTATCTCTGGCGCTTGCCCATCCTCCTGGCTCTGGACCGTGCCCGGTGGGCGCCATCGGACTTTCTCGGTCTGCTAGCAATTGGTCTACAAGCCAGGGGGACGGCCGAAGGAAATATCCTGGGCCCCGCGGACGGGTCCGGGAAGGCCGGGGCGAACGAGAATTCTCTACCGGGCAGAGAGGATGATAGGTGACCGGGTGTAGGCGAGTTTCGGTCGGCAGGGAGGACGCGTGAGATGCCTTCCTGGCACTCCCTATTCACCTATAATAGTCCTGACAGGGAAGTTGGGCAGAGTGTACTTCAAGAGTACACACCAACTGGGGAAAGGATGCTTCATGAAGAGGATACTGCTTCTGTCGACCACAGCGACGGTAATAGTGTTGGTGCTGTCGCCCGCTGCCCGGGCACAGGTGTGGCCGTCCGCGCAACCGCCGCAGCAGACTCCGGCCCCAACACCACAGCCGGCACCTACGCCGACCCCAGCGCCAGCTACCCCTGAAGCCAAGCAGGACAACCAACAGACGGTGTCGATCCAGGATTTTAATTTTTCGCCGGCCACGCTCACCGTCGATACGGGGACCACGGTCACGTGGGTAAACCAGGGCAATGCTCCACACACCGTGACAGCGGATAACGGGTCCTTCGACTCCAAGACGTTGCAGCCGGGCCAGTCCTTCTCGCACACGTTCCAGAGTCCGGAAACGGTCGCGTATCACTGCGAGATACACCGCCAGATGACGGCTAGCGTCACCGTGAGCGGTGGAGGCGCTACTACCCCGGCAAGCAAAGCCACTACACAACCTTCCACGCAACCCTCTACGGTGGGGGAGGAGACCACTTCCAAGCAGATGTCTTCTGGTGGCAGTTGGCTTCCTACGGCTCTGGTTATAGCCCTCGTTGTATTGGTCGTTGCTGCTTTGGGGTGGCGGTTTCTGCGACGTGCTCCGTAAAAGCCTTCTCTATGAGAAGGAGGGATTGCCTGCACTGCTGGCCGCTCAAGGTGGCCAAGCAGCGTAAGCGCGTCCAGCCTATAAGGAGAGCGCGTGAGGGCGAGCTTCGACAAATTGTGGTTGCTGCCGTTCGGTATCCTGACCGCTTCTGCGCTGGTTGCGGTGGGCATTGTCGTTTTCGGGCCGTCTTTCGTCGGTAGTTCGTCCGCCGAAGTGATCCAACGAGCGCCGAGCGAGCCGACTGAGGCGGTCGCGGTCTGTTCCGGTGCTTTGGCGAACGACTACTCCTGTTACCAGAAGCGCTACCAGGATATGGTTCGCGGTTCCGGTGTCGAAGCGGCCTTCGCCGAGCTCAAGGACGAATATATGAAGAACGAGTTCGTAAGAGCTAACTGCCATCAGCTGACCCACGCCATCGGCCACGCCGCCGCCGACCTCTACGGCGACATACCCACCACGTATGCCAAGGGCGATGACTTATGCACGGCGGGTTATTACCACGGGGCCACGGAAGCCCTCGTGGTGAAGATCGGAGCCGACAATCTGTTGGACGAAGCAAACACGCTTTGCTCCACTTTGCGCGAACACCAAGAATACTTCTTTTATTACTACGACTGCGCCCACGGGCTCGGCCACGGCTTCATGGGGGTCCTAGGGAACGAGCTGTTCGATTCGCTCGAGGCTTGCGACACGTTGACGGACGGGTGGGAGAAGGACCCTTGTTACGCCGGTGTGTTCATGCAGAACATGATGGCCGAGGACGATCCGAGCCATCCCTCTAAGTATCTCAAAGCCGTTCAGCCTCTGTACCCTTGCACCGACGTGCAGGCCCGGTATAAAACCGCGTGCTACCGGATCCAGACCTCCTATGCCCTGCGGACGCGGGGCAACGACTTCGGCAAGGTCTTCGAGCTCTGCGGAGAGGCTGAGGAAGATTTTCGGCGGGCATGCTACCAGGGTCTAGGGGGGTATGCTTCTGCGCAGAGCATCCAGTGGAACACTACCGGGGTGGCCCAAAACGGGGCTACGAGCAAGTTGTGCAAGCTGGGCGAAAATTATGAGGCTCGGTCCAACTGCGTCGCCGGGGCGGCCAAACAGTTTATACTGCACTACCATAACGATGTGCAGGCCAAGGAGTTATGCAAATCCTTCGACGTAGACTTGCGCGCCATGTGCCTCCGGACAGTCGAAGAGTACTACAAAAGCTTTCAATCTTGATTAGTGCGACAAAGAATATCCTCATTGCCACGTTCACCAGCTCGATTCTCAACTTCGCTGTGATCGAGCTAGCCGTTTCTAACAGTTGGAATAGGCCGCTGATTTATGGTGGTGCCGGACATGACTACTCGCTCAAGAATCCCACCAGCGCTCTGCACCTCACCCGGGCGGACAGGATGCCCAAGGCAACGCTTTACGGACCGGTGTATACACGGACCCACGGGGGACCACGACCCGCACTACGATCCGGGGCACCCGTCCTGCAATGGTCTGGGGGCGCCGGACTGTGGGTCGAGCGAACAATATCATGATAAGCATCATGGCCAAGGTGGTCTTGGGCGCGACAGGGGAGGTTTGTTAGTTGGAGGCGGCGTTGCGGGAGCGGTTGCTGGGGCTGCTGGACGGGTTCCGGGGGTTGCAGGTGATGGTGGTGGGGGACCTTGTGCTGGACCACTACCTCGTGGGCGACGCGGGGCGCATCTCACGAGAATACCCTGTACTCATACTTAACCACGAGCGGGACGAGTACCGGCTCGGCGGGGCGGCCAACACTGTGGCCAACCTCGCCACTCTTGGGGCCGAAGTTATTCCGGCCGGTTGGATCGGGACTGAGGTGAACGGTGATGAGCTTCTGAAGATACTTGATCGGACCGGGTGCTCGACGGATGCGGTGGTCCGGGATCCAGCAGCACGCACCGTCAGCAAGACCCGCATCGTCGCCGGGGGCACACACGGAGGGGGTCTCGGCCAGCACCTCCTGCGCGTAGACAGGCTTGGCACCGGCGCCCTCGGTACCGCGGCCGAGGGCGAGCTCGTGCGGCGCATCGAGCATCTGGCAGACGGGGTAGACGGCTTCGTCCTTTCGGACTACGGCCAGGGCACCGTTACTCAGCCGATTGCAGAGACAATCATGCGTCTCGCGAAGGACCGCTACGTCGGCCTCGACTCCCGCCATCGGCTGCTTGACTACCCGGGAATCACCGCTGCAACCCCGAACCTGGAGGAGACGGAGGAGGCCACCGGGCTTCGGTTGAGAAGCAAGGCCGAGATCGAAGCGGCCGGTGCGAGCCTGCGCGCGAAACTCGGGGCCGAAGCTCTCCTCATTACCCGCGGCGCCGACGGTATGAGCCTCTTCGAGCGTAAAGCGCAGCCGGTACACATCCCGGTCGCCAACAAGAGCGAGGTCTTCGACGTGACCGGCGCGGGGGACACCGTCGTCGCTGTCTTTACCCTCGCCCGTTTGAGCGGTGGTAGCTTCCTAGAGGCCGCGAACTTAGCGAACGTGGCCGGTGGTGTCAGCGTGCGCCACGCGGGCGCGACACCGGTAGGAGCAGGAGAGCTGCAGGACACGCTGAGCTGGTAGGTGGCCCCACATGCTAGGCTAGAAGCCGGACCGACGAGAGGGGTAACTAGATGGACGGGCGCAAGATGGCGGTGGCAGCGATCCAGATGTCCTCGACGCCGGAGAAGATGGAAAACCTCGAGACGGCAAAGGGGCTCATCAGCGAGGCCGTCGCCGCAGAGGCGGAGCTGGTGGCGCTGCCAGAACTGTGGAGCTGCCACGGTCTGGAGAAGGTGTACAAGGATAACGCGGAGCCCATCCCTGGCCCCACGACGGATTTCTTAGGCAAGCTGGCGCGCGAGTTGGGTGTGTGGGTCCTCGGCGGGTCGATCCTGGAGGGCGAGCCGGGGGCGGAGAGGCTCTTCAACACCTCGACGTTCTTCGATCCCTCAGGCGAGCTCGTCGCCGTGTACCGCAAGATCCACCTCTTCGACGTCAAGGCGCCGGATCAAGAGTACCTGGAGAGCAGGATAGTCGCGCCGGGACAAGGGATTGTTACCGCCAAAGCGGGCGCTACCACTTTGGGTCTCTCGGTCTGCTACGACTTGCGCTTCCCGGAGCTTTATCGCCTGCTGGCGCTGCGTGGAGCCGAGATGCTCGCCGTGCCCGCAGCCTTCACGCTTCAGACAGGCAAAGACCACTGGGAGCTCCTTCTCCGGGCGCGGGCCGTCGAGAATCAGGCGTACGTGGTGGCTCCGGCTCAGTGGGGACAGAAGGCCGACGGACGCTGGACCTACGGGCGGAGCATGATCGTGGACCCCTGGGGCACCGTCCTCGCAACCTGCCCCGACCGCGACGGCTTCGCTCTCGCGACGCTCGACCTCGACTACCTGGACCGCTTCCGCACAGAGTTCCCTGCTCTCGCCAATCGCCGCCCAGTAGCTTACGACTGGTAAGGCAGTGGTCGGCTTTCGGCAACCAGCCTTCAGCAAGAGGGCTTATCCTGCCAGCAGGCCCGCGAGGGCCAGGAGGATCACCGAAACGACGACGGGGGGGAACGCAGCGCGGGCGACCTCGCCCTCACGCCCGAGGATGCCAACAGCGGTCGCGGCCAGTACCACCCGCTGTGGTGCAAGCATGCTCGCGTGGCTGCCGGCGACGTTCTGGATCGCCGCCACGAGGACTTCTGGTATCCCGAGGTTCTGCGCCGCCTCGACCTGCAGGGGCATGAACAGCGCGTTCGAGGCCGCGTTGGACCCCGTGAGTACCCCGCCTAGAGCGCCGATCATCGACGCCGCCGCCGGATAAAACGGGCCGAACGCCGCCGCTCCCATCGCTAACATCTCCGCCGCTCCCGAAGTTGCCACGACCTGCCCGGCTAGCACGAACGTCACCACCGCCCCCGCAGTCGGCAACCACTGTTTGAACGTTCGCCAGCTGGCTGATCTGACCGGGTTGCTTCCCAGCCCGAGCAGAAAGGCAGCGAACGCCGCCGAGAGAAAGAGCGCGAGACCTGGTCCCGTAAACAGCGGACCCAAAGATGCCAGCCAAGCTCTTATGAAGCCAGGCCCGTTCGCTACCGCAAGCAGGGCGAGCAGGAACGCGTAAGGCAGGAGCGCTCTCACCGGGATGCTCGAGTTCGAAAGCCTGCGCCACCTGATCGCCAGAAACGTAGCAGTGGCCGCTAGTCCTCCGAGCGCGCCCGAGAGCTCCGGGACGAGGAGGAAGCTCGTCACCAGCGTCCCGGCGCCTGCGACGAGCCCCAGTAGAACGGCTTCGAATCCACGTTTCCGAACGCCTCCCCTTCCTCCCGCAAGCGCCACGGCGGCGACCGCGTAGACGGGAAAGAGGGGCAGGCTCAGGAGGGCACTCCGATCGGATAGCTCTCCAAAGGTCGTGCCGGAGAGGTCTGCCCCGATCACAGTACCAATCCCCAGAGCTCCCCACGGCACCGCGCACTGTCCCCAACTCGCCAGTACCGCCGCCCGCAGAGGCGAGAAACCCGCGGCGAACAGGATGGGAGCACTGATCACGACCGCCACCCCGAACCCCGTTACCGACTCGAAGAATGGCGCGGCCCCAATGACCACCACGAGCGCTAGAGCTTCCTTCTCAGGCTCCAACCGCCCAAGGAACTCCGATACCTTCTCAACAGCCCCACCCGCCGACAGAAAGTTGTAGAGCAAGAGCCCTCCGAAGAGCACGTACAACACCTTCCCCGAAGTCCCCAACCCTCCCCAAAACGCCCCACCCAGCCCCGATGCTGCCAACCCAGGGTAGAAGATCGCTCCCGCAAGCGCCGCCACCAGCGCCGCTACCCCCGACCACACCGCCGGCCACCGCAACCAGACCAGCGTGGCCCCCGCCACCACGAACGGCGCCCCCGCTACGAGATATCCCAGATTTTCTATCATGATAGAATACTTTCTACCAAATGAGCCGGGAAGCATCAACAGGGTCCTCTGTGGCGGATGCGGTCTCCGCCGGGAGGTTAGGGATGCGGGTACGGGAGCTCCGCCGGGGGCAGGGGCTGACGTTGGAGGCGCTCGCGGAGCGGTCGGGGGTGAGCCGGGCGATGATCTCCAAGCTGGAGCGGGGCGAGAAGAATCCGACGCTGGTGGTTGCGGCGAAGGTCGCGGAGGGGTTGGGCATAACGTTGTCGGAGCTTTTGGGGAGCGAGGAGCAGCGGGAGGTTGTAGTGGTACCCCGCGAGAAGCGAATGGTGATGCGTGACCCGGAGACAGGGTTCGAGCGCCAGTTCCTCTCTCCGAGTCTTGGGGGACGGGGCGTCGAGTTCATTCGTAACGTAGTTCCGGAGGGCTCCATGTCCGGCGAGTTCCCTCCGCACCGAAGAGGGGTGGAGGAGTACCTGGTTGTGGAGAAGGGGCATTTGAGGACTATCCTTGCCGGTGAGGAGTATCTCCTCAAAGAAGGGGACGCTCTCTACTTTGAGGCGGATGTTACGCACCGGTTCGAGAATGCGGGTACCAGTGAGTGCAGCTACTATCTCGTGATCGTCTCGAAGGGGACTTGACTGCGCTACCCGGTTTTCTACTGGCCTTTCTTATAGCTCATAGTTGCCGGTAGCCAGTTGGGAGAGGACCCGGTCGCGCAAGGCCGACACGTCTGACGGGGGGGCGTACAGCTCGTCGAGGGGTTGCAGCAGGTCCTTTGCGCCTGCGGGGATCTCGGAGTTTGCGGTCACGACCCTGCGTGAGCCGTCTTCGAGCATGAGGAGGCGTTTCCTGCCGCCGCGCTTGCCGCGTTTGGAGCGGTCTTCGCCGTTTACTTCGACGATGTCTAAAGAGTAGTCGATCATGGGAGCAGAGGCGATCTGACCCCCCACCCCATAGGCGTCGCAGACCGGGTTGAGGTGCAGAATGTACTCGACGTCTATGCCGCCGGAGGCGAAGATCTTGACATGCTCGAAGCCGTTGCGATCTAACTCCCACCGGCATTCTTGTATGAGGTCCCGAAAATCGCCGCGACGGTTGCCAGGTGTGTCAAACCGGACGGCGGAGATCGTATCGGGGATGGCGCGAGCGGCGATCAGGGCCCCGAACTTCTCGTCGTCGAAGGTATCTATGAGGATGGTTCGCGGGACGTCTTTCGAGACTACCTCGTCGAACGCCTTGGCTGCTTCCGCGGTCGAGCCCAGGATGAGGACGAGGGCGTGGGGGATGGTGCCGGTAGCGGAGATGCCGAGGCGCCTTGCGGCGAGCTCTACGGCAACCCCGTCGCAGCCGCCCAGGTAGGCGGCCCGTTCTATCATGGGCGTTACCGAGGGGTGCATCCGGCGCGCCCCGAACGAGATGACTGGCCTCTCGCCTGCCGCCATCCGGCACCGCGCCGCCCCTGTCGCCACCCCCGAGGCCTGGCAGAGGAAGCCCAGGATCGCCGTCTCGTACTCGGCGAAGGCGCTGTAGGGGCCGGAGAGGGTCAGAACAGGCTCGTTGGGGCGGCAGATAGTACCCTCTGGCACCGCCCTCGCCTCGACCTCGGTCCCTTCTAGCAGCCCTGCTACCTCGTCGAGACCGGCGACGACGAACCACGCGCTCTGGTCGGAGGTCTTGTATGCAACCTCCGCGTGGACGGGAATATCTTCCAAGCCGCGGGTACGCAGGACCTCCATCGTGCGGTGGAAGTAGATGTCCGCGACCTCTGCGTTCAGGATCTCTTCCTCAGAGGCCGTGTTGAACCGCGGCGACCCGTCGCCAGAGTTCCCGACTTCACCCCTCCTGACTCCGCTTACACCTTCTCCATCCAAAATAGTGTCCTTTCTACTAGCCGCCCACCTGGGCTAGTATCATAGCCAATCTACAACTGGCTATTCGCCGCTGTTCCCGGTTATTCGACTAATCTCTCGTGGTTGAAACTCTTACTAATCCAGCATCACAATATGTTGCGATCAGCGTTTAAGGACCGGTAGACGAAAACGTGGGAGGTAGCGGTGCCTTTTATCCGGATTTATGGAAAATCCTGGATATTGGTTTCCGAGAAGGCCCCCTCTCGCCAATTCGATGAAGAGAGGCAACATAACCACTTGGAGCACGATCTGACTTTCTGTATAGTCCTGAGTTCTGTATGTACTTTGCGGTCTCAGGCGTTGAAGTCAGTCCCTTATACCTTTTACTCGTAGCCTTTGTGGTCTCTGCTTTGACGTCCCCGGCAGGCGTCTCAGGGGCGTTCCTTCTACTTCCCTTTCAGGTCAGCGTCTTAGGGTTCACCAGTCCTGCTGTTAGCCCCACTAACCTTATCTACAACGTCATTGCCACCCCTGGAGGGGTGTACCGCTACATGCGGGAGAGACGGGTGGTGTGGCCGCTGGCCTGGGTGGTGATCCTGGGCGCCTTACCTGGCGTGTTCGTCGGGGCCTTGCTACGGGTTACGTACCTCTCCGACCCCGGCACCTTCAAGGTGTTCGTAGGGTTCGTGCTGCTGTACCTGGGAACACGCCTACTCTACGAAGTAGCGGCGCGTCCGCGTGCCAGCACAAGGGAAGACGAGCGGCCCGGCACTACCGTGGTAGAAATCAACGGCGTGTCGCTCTGGCAGGTGGAGTACGGATTCCGGGGCAAACAGCATAGCTTCAGTACGCTGGCAGTATTCTTGCTGTCGCTGGTGGTGGGTGTGGTCGGCGGCATCTACAGCATCGGTGGCGGTTCCATCATAGCCCCGTTCCTGGTGACCATCTTCAGGTTACCCGTCTACACCGTCGCCGGCGCTGCCATGATCGGGACGTTCGCTACCTCCGTCGCTGGCGTCGTCTTCTACGAGCTGTTGGAGGCTACTTCGCTCGCAGGGCAGGCTGCGGTAGCCCCGGATTGGTTGCTGGGCGCCATTCTAGGGGTAGGAGGCTTGTTGGGTACCTACGCTGGCGCCCGGTTGCAGAGGTTCCTACCCGATTTCTGGATCCGGGCGGTGCTCGGGACCCTGGTTACGCTCCTGGCCTTCCGCTATCTCCTTTGGTAGCGCGAGCTTCCGGGAATACATCTTCTAGCCAGTTCGATGTATACCGGAAGTAGAGGGCTGGATTTAATACATCAATACATCACGAACGGCAGCGAACAACAGAGGAGGTAGTGCGCGCGGAATCCGCTCATTTTGGGGATTCCAGAACTATCAGGAACGGCGACGAACAAGCAGCCTATAATATCCGATATGGACTCTTCAGACTATCCCTTCGAAGGAACGAGCTTCGCGGCCTCCGCAGGAACCCCTTATGCTGCCGAGGCTGCTGCTGAGGTGTACAGGTTTGGTGGCAACGCTGCCGATGCCGCCGTAGCCGCGGCCGCCGCCGTCGGCATCACCGAGCCGCTCATGAGCAGCATCGGTAGCGGTGGCTTCGCCCTCGTCAGGGTGCCGGACAGCCGCGCGGATGAAGTTGTCGGGAGTGACGGGACAGGCGGAGAGCCTGGTGGGGCGGAGTTGATCGACTACTACGACTGCATGCCGGGGAAGGGCTTGCCCTCGTCTGCCTTCGGGGCGGGGGGGAGCCCGACGACTGTGATCCTCAAGTACGGCGCGGGTGTGAAGTCCATCGTCGGGGCCGCTTCGTGTGCCGTCCCGGGCTCGCTGCGCGGTTGGGAGCTTCTCTTGCGCCGGCACGGCAGGCTCACCCTCCGACAGGTGCTCGCCCCGGCCGTGAGGCTGGCGCGGGAGGGATTTAAGCTCTGCAAGACCAGCGGCATGTGGTTCGAGGTTGCGGAAGAGGTGCTGCGTCTTACCGAGGAGACCAGGAAGAACTTCTATACCGACGGTCGGGTCTATCGCACGGGCGAGACAGTCCGGTTCCCTGAACTCGCCGATACTTTAGAGGCTGTGGGCGAGGAGGGGGCGGATCTCTTCTACGAGGGAGAGCTGGCACGCCGCATCTCTTCGTACATTCTGCGGGAAGGCGGGATCATCACCGAAGAAGATCTCGCTTCCTACGAGGCGATCGTTCGAGAGCCCCTCTCTTTCGCCTACGAGGACTATACCGTCCACACCAACGGTCCGCCCTCCGCCGGTGGCCCGACCCTCGCGCAAATGATACGTGTTATCTCAGGCTACGATCTGACTACCCTCCCCGACGCCGAGTTTGCCAGGATCCTCGCCGGAGCCATGAAATATGCTCTGGAAGATCGCGATAGGGCCTACACCGAGATCTCGGAGAACGCACGGGTAGCACAGCGCCTGACGGGCGAGGAGTACGTGCGCGCCCAGCGCGCCCGCATCTTCGGCTCCCCGCACACCACCCACCTCTCCTGCATAGACGAGACCGGGCTCGCGGTCTCCATCACCGCGAGCATGGGCTATAGCTCGGGGATCACGATCCCCGGCACCGGCATCGCTATGGGAAACACTTTAGGCGAACCGGAACTCAACCCCAAGGGCTTCCACGTGCTCACCCCCGGAGAGCGTTTGATCTCAAGCATGAGCCCGACCGTCGTCTCCTCTCCCGATGGAGACCTCATCTCTTTAGGATCGCCCGGCGCCTCCCGCATCCCTACGGCCATAATGCAGATCCTCGTGAACGTAGTGGACTACGGGCTCTCGTTGGAAGCCGCCGTCCGCGCTCCGCGCCTGCACGCCGAGGGTGACCTCTTTGCCTACGAGGTCGGTGCCCGCAAGGCGGATCTCTCCCTCTATGAGCGCGTACTCGCCTACGATGAGCCCTCCATGTTCTTCGGCGGGGTCAACGCCGTGCGCCGCACTCCTGAGAGCTTCTTCGAGGCCGCCGCCGACCCTCGCCGCTCCGGCGGCGTGGCCTTTGCTTGACAGGACATTGGGGAGCGGGCGTCGCCCGGTAGGCGTCCTCGGGGTGCCGCTGGACCTCGGACAAGATCGGCGCGGTGTGGACATGGGCCCGAGCGCCATCCGCTACGCGCGCCTGAGCCAGGTCCTCGAAGACCTGGGGTACCCGGTAACCGACTTTGGCAATGTCGAGACCCCAATACTCGAGACTGTCGAGGAGGAGAGGGGAGACGACAAGATCGGTGCAATCCGCGGCGTGTGCGAGGACGTCGCCGGGCGAGCCGCGGCAATGGTCTCGGACGGCCTCTTCCCCGTGTTCCTTGGGGGAGATCACTCCATCTCCATCGGCACCGTCTCCGGTGTTGCAGGAGCTGCTAAGGCTTATGGCTCCACCGGTGTGCTCTGGCTCGATGCCCACGCCGATTTCAACATGCCCGAAACCTCCCCTTCGGGCAACATACACGGCATGCCGCTCGCTATCATTACCGGTCGCGGCCACCCCGACCTTGTGAACATCGGTGGAGGAACCGCTGTTCGGGGCGAAGATATCGCTATCGTGGGACTGCGCTCCGTAGACCGGGAGGAGCGCCAGTTCCTGGCCGAGGCCGGGGTCAACGTCCACACCATGAAGGACGTAGACGCCTACGGCGTCGCCAGCGTGGTGCGCGGTGCGCTGAGGGACCTTTCGCAAGTCGATCGGATACACCTATCCTTCGACCTCGACGTCGTAGACCCCGAGATAGCCCCCGGCGTCGGTACGCCCATCAGGGGCGGTCTTACCTACCGCGAGGCCCACCTCGTCATGGAGCTCATCAACGAGGCCGCCGTCATAACCTCCATCGACATCGTCGAGATCAACCCCATCCTCGACGCGAAAAACGTCACCGCCGAACTCGCCGTCGAACTCATCGGAAGCCTCATGGGCCGCCAGATAATCAACTTGCCGAGGTAGTCTCGCGACGTGGCCTCGTCGAAATTGCTCGTTAACCACCAACGTGTATAGAGGGGCGCCGATCGGGGTTCCTCTCTGCCTCCCGGAGCACCTCACGGGTGACCGGGGCAGTGTCCCCTTCTCCGAACAGGAGGTAGCGAAGCAGATAGACGATGGGATTGCCCTCCGTCCAACCGAAGTAGCAGTGCGGTTTGCTTCCGGTCGTGTCACGCAGGTGAAGCAGGAGGGCGGCGATGGCGTTGGGCACGGTCGAGCTCTTGGCTCGCAGCACCCGGTGGTTGCCGATCTCCACCCCTCTCACCTCGAGCACGTCCGAGAACTCCGAGGCATCCTCCACGTCGACTTCCAGGAAGAGGATCGACTCGTCTGCCGGGATGTGGTTGTCTTCGCGCTGCTCCCTCTCCTTCGAGGCATACTCCTCGGGGTTGTCGACCGCCCGGCGGCGGTGGGCGACGATGTTGATCTCGCCCTTGCTCACCGCTTCGTCGATAAACCCCTGGGCCGTCTCGTCGATCTCTATCCTCTCCTGGCGCAACTCGGTAGTACGCTGCACCCGGGAGATCAAGGACGTGACCACGATCGCGGCGATGAAGAACGAGGCAATCCTGATGCCGTCGGGCCGCTCGTAGATATTCGCCACGGTGGCGTAAACGAAGACGGCGGTGATAAGCCCGAACGCGACCGCTGTGCGTTTGGAGCCCCTGCGCCACGCAGTGAGGGTCACGGCGAAAGCGGCCGAGGTCATCATCGCCAGAACGCCGGTCGCGTATGCTCCGCCCTGCGCATCCACGTCTGCTCCGAAGAAGATCGTGATCGCGATAGCGATGGCAGTGTAGATCAACACGAGCGGTCTGATCGCCCGTCCCCACTCAGGCGCCATGCCGTAGCGCGGCAGATAGCGGGGCACGATGTTCAGGAGCCCGGCCATCGCCGACGCGCCCGCGAACCACAGGATCGTGATCGTGCTCAGGTCGTAGACCGTGCCGAAGGCCTCGCCCAGGTACTCGTGCGCGACGTAGGCGAGCGCACGTCCGTTGGCCGCGCCGCCTGGTTCGAACTGCTCGGGAGGAATGAGCAAGGTCGTCACTAAGCTCGTCGTGACGAGGAAAAAGCTCATGATCAGGGCAGCTGTAAGCAGCATCTTGCGCGTGTTGCGGATGCGGCCCGCGGGACGTTTTGGCTCGTCTCCTTCATCCCCGCGCACCAGCGGCATCATGCTCACCCCGGTCTCGAACCCCGAGAGCCCCAGCGCCAGCTGTGGAAACACCAGCAGCGCCACGCCGATCATCACCAGCGGGTTGCCGTAGTCGAAGAACAACATTCTTTGCCAATCGATAAAGGCCTGAGGGCTGGTTGCCATCTCATAAAAGCCGGCGGCCACAACTACCAGGTTTACGAGCAGGTAGGCTGCGACCACGACCACCGCGATGCCGATTGCCTCCCTGAAGCCCTTTAGGAAGACCGCGCCCAGCACCGCCAACAGCACGAGGGTGATGAGGACCTCCTGATTTCCGAAGGAATCCGGTACGAACGGGTTCTCGACGATATGAGCAGTGGCGTCAGAGGCCGAGAGGGTTATCGTGATGACCCAGGACGTCGCCACGAACCCCAGCAAACACAGAACGAAAAGCTTGCCCTGCCAGAACGAAAGCAAGTTTTCAAGCATCGAGATGGAGCCCTGGCCATGTGGACTCTCCATGGCGACCACCCGATACATCGGCAACATCCCCACGAGGGTCAGCAGCACGATAAGCAGGGTGGCTATGGGCGATAGCGCCCCGGCTGCGAGAGCCGCGATCCCGGGTATGTAGCCTAGCGTCGAAAAGTAGTCAACCCCTGTCAGGCACACGACTTGCCACCAGGAGTGTTGATCGGGCTGGCCCTCCTTCGCCTCTGGCCCTGCTACCTCTACGATACGGCCTTCGAGCAACCAATGCTTGAACCGATCAGCGGGGCGTTCTGGAAAAGTCGTCAATTTGGCCATTGCTACTCCTGCTCAGATTAGTGATTTAGGACCATTAGCGTCATGACCGAAGCGGAGGACACGTGTGGCTACCATTTCCTTCCGATCTGTATGCGTGATTTTCCACGGACCAGTATAGCCTTAGCGTGCTGTACACTACCAGCCGGCCGCCGAAGGCTACTGGATGAGGTGAATAGCTCATCGACCACCGACGTGGATGATGGGGCTCCGCTGGGGCTCTCGCTCGGCCTCCCTCAATACCTCGTGGGTGACTGGAGCAGTGTCTCCCTCTCCGAAGAGGACGTAGCGGAACAGGTACACGAGGGGGTTGCCCTCG
>JAWWQA010000288.1:0-5970 GCA_033854695.1 Rubrobacteraceae bacterium | reverse complement strand
TCGCACCGGAGATTCCAGCGAGTACGTAGCCTATGAAAGTGGCTGTGGTGAAGACTGGACCAGGGGTGACCTGCCCTACGGCTACGGCATCGAGGAGTTGCTGGTCGGTTAGCCCGGATTATTCACGAGGTGGGTTGAAGTAGGGGAGCCTGCTCGGTTATGGTCGGGTTGTTCGAAGACTCGACCATGACGAGAGGAGACTCCCTTATGACGCATGATGCCACATCCTTAACCTGTTCGGACACCTCCACCGCCCTCGCGCTGGAGGTCGCTTTCGATGGGGGCAGGCTCACCACTGACGGCGACTTGCCTTTGCTGGCCCAGTTGGACTCGGTGGAGTAGTTGGGCTTGTGCGAGAGCCTAGCCGTCTGCATACCCGAGTGGCGCCGGGGCGCGCTTAGGCACTCGCTTGTGGATCTGGTGCGCCAGCGAATTTTGCAGATAGCCTGTGGCTACGAGGACCAAAACGATGCCGACTTTCTCGGGGTGGATCCGCTTTTCAAGCTCGCCTGCGGGCGACCGCCGGAGACAGGAGAAGACCTGGCCAGCCAGCCGACGCTCTCGCGGCTGGAGAACGCCCCCGACTCTCGCGCCTGCTCTACCGGATGGCCGAGGCGTTGATCGAGCTTTACCTGAGGCAGCGAGGTGAGGGTGGCGCGCCTTCGCGAGTGCTCTTGGACTTTGACTCCACCGACGATCCGGCCCACGGTGAGCAGGAAGGAGTAGCCTACCACGGCTATTTCGGCCAGCATCAGTACCATCCCTTAGTGGTCTTCGACGGTGACACCGGCCAGATCGTCACCACGCTGCTGCGTTCTGGCAACGCCGCCCACGCCGGGTACGGCGATTTGGCGATCTTGAAGCGCTTGGTGCGCAGGTTCAGGAAGGAGTGGCCCCAGGTGAGAATCGAGATCCGGGCCGATGCCCTCGGCTTCGCGCTGCCCTCAATCTAGGAGTACTGCGAAGCCGAGGGCATCTATTACACCGTGGGGCTTATACCCAACTCGCGCTTGGAAGCCCTGGCGGCACCGCTCGTGTCCTTGGCTAGTTTGGCCTCGGTACTACGGACGAGGCGTGGGGCACACCCGAAGGTGAGGCTCCTCTCCGAGAGGAGCTACGAGGCGGGAAGCTGGACCAAGGAGCGGCGGGTAGTCTACAAAGCCGAGATCTTGGAGAAGGGAGCCAACACCCGCTTCTTTGTGGTGACCAACCGTAAGGAACCCCCCAAAGAGTTGTACAACCGCTACGTCGAGAGGGGTGAAACCGAAAACCGGATCAAGGATTACAAAAATGCACTACGGGCAGATAGGTTGAGCTGTTGCAGCTTCTTGGCCAACCAGTTCAGGCTGTTTCTGCACGCGGCAGCCTACTGGCTGCTCGACGTCTTGCGCGAGCGGCTCGTCCGCAAGGGTTTCCAGCGGATGCAGTTAGACACGCTGAGGTTGAGGGTGATCAAGATCGGTGGCAGAGTCAGGCAGCTGCTCACGAAGGTGCGAGTGCATCTTGGCTCGGGAGACCCCGGGCGACGAATGTGGCAGGCTCTTGCTTCGACTGCAGAGGGCGTCCATGAATAATCCGTGCTAGGGCTCGTGGAGATTGGCGAGTACGAGGAGGGGCTCGAGCTCTGCCAGCGAAGGACCGAGCTGGCTCGCAAGGCGCAAGACGGGTTTTTGCTGTGGCACAACCTGGACCACCTCGGGCGGGCGTACGAGGCGTTGCTGGACCTGGAGCGGGCGCGTAGGGTGCACGAGGAGACGCTACAGCTAAGGGGGGCGCTGGGGCCGCAGTACGAGGTGTTCTCTTCCATCAGGCTCTGCGCGGTGGCCGCCCTCTCGGGGGACTGGGAAGAGGCTTACGCCCACGCCAAGAGGGCACACCAGGGCAGGACCTCCTTCAATGTGCTGGAAGGTCTCTACTTCTACCACGAGGTCGAGGCGCTGCTGCGAGGAGGAGACAAACGGCTCGCCCGAGAACAAGTGCACCGTTTCGCCGAACGCGCCCAGACGAACGAGCGGGATCGGATAGCCTACCTGCGCTCCCTGGCGGTCCTGAGCGAGCGGGAAGGCGACACGCAAAGGGCTATAGATCACCTGCACGAAGCACACACATTAGCCGAGAAGATCGGGTTACCGAAGGAACTCTGGCAGATCCAGAGCAGAATCGGCGAGCTTTACGAGCGGTGCGGGGAGACCGGAGAAGCGCGGGAGGCGTTCTCCCTAGCGGCGCAGACCCTGAGAATGCTTGCGGAGAAGATGGGGGATGAAAAGCTTAGGGAGGGCTTTCTTTCGGCACCTCAGGTACGTCGCGTGCTCGAGCGCAGTTAGGGCACAGAGCATCCCTTCTCAAGCGTAGGAGTGCCCCTCGGCCATGCGATCCTGTACCAGAAACAACCCCGTATAGCTGGGGCAGGACTCTAGTTCAACCTGGCCAGGCGGTAGGACCTGCTTTGGGCGGGGTGGTGGTAGATATCGCTGGTCCCGGGGCGGTTTTCTTGGCGAACGTCGCCACCTCCGCCGGCTCGTCCTTTACCACGTGCCTCACCACGGTTGGTGTGGCCCCTCACCACGCTTGGTGTAGCTCCTCACCACGCTCTTACCACGTCCCCTTTGTAGGCTCTGGGAGTGATCGAAGGTAAGCGAAAGGAGGTGATCCAAATGGTGAAGGTCTCAATCGAGGTCCACTCGGGAGCGGCGCGCTTTGTGGTAGCGGTGCAGGCTCAGAGCATACAGCGAGCCCTGAGCATCGTAGCAGCTCGCCACCCTGGCAGCGTTGCTAGGATGAAATTCCCTATCGAATCCAAGGGCTTCTTCGTCGAGGATGCTGCTGCTTGAGTGGGAGTGATTGAGACTAATACATATCAGTAGAAGTTAGAGGTTTGTAGGAAGCATACGAACAAGAGCGATCCAGCGTGGATCGCACTGAAAAAGGAGATAGCGTTTATGAAGCGCATCACGTTAATTCTTGGGGTAATGGCAGTGATGGTGGTTATGCTGGTGGCTCTCGCCGCTCCGGCTATGGCCAAAGGTAATGGTGGTCACCACAATAATGGTAGCCATCATAGTATGGCCCATAAGGATCATAGGGGGCTCGACCATCTTGGCAAGGACCGTATCTCTGCCCGGTTCAACACTCCCAACACTCCCAACACTCCCTTTGGTATATAGGGGCACAGCAGGATAGCACTGCCATAGCGGCGATTTCTGATGGGGGCCGGTGGCCTTTAGCTCCCGGCCCCCATCAGAAATAAAGACTGAGAGTCGAACCTCATTTCTTGCCTGTGCGCCTGTGCCTTATAGGATCTGCTCGGTCGCATCCGAATCTACCGGTGATGCTATTTGCGGAACTCTGGACAAGTAGCTGCCAACGAACCTTACAGATTAAAGAACACTACTATGCAAATCGCAACGTCTGATCGCAAGATAAAGAACATACTTCGAAAGCTCGCAGCGCGTACCCACGAGGCTCTGGTGGAGGCGATGTCCGGGGTGCTCTCTGAGGTCACGCCTTGGGCCGCGACAGGATGGTTCGATCATTGCGGCTACGAGGTCGAGGTTCAGTATTTATGAATGCCGCTCCTTCAGATGGCTAAAAGAGAAGGCCGGATAAGGTAATAGGAGGGGGTTCCGGCCCTTAATGAAGTGCTCCCCTAGCATACGAGCTAACCGTGGCCTGAGCGTGGCGAGGGGGGATGCCTCCATTCACTCTATTGCCGGTAAGGTGCATTCTCGGAAACTCCATCGCCTCTACTGGTAATCCTTGAAAACTTACTCGGATCGCTGAGCCATCGTCCAAAGTTGCTCCATGCGCGATAGCAAATCCTCAATAGAGTCGATATTGAGGAGGAACAATGGAAACCGCGACCTTCACGGGGACGCACGTGACGGTGCCTTTGAGCAAACCCTACGAGGAGGTGATTCAGACAGAACGGTGCCGAACGGTACGGCATAACCCGCGAGGAGCAGGACGAATACGCGGCGCGCAGCCACCAGCGGGCGGCCAGGGACATAGACGAGAGCTACTTCGTCGACCAGGTGGTGCCGGTGGAGGTCCGGCAGACGAAGGAGGCCATTCGGTTCGCCGAGGACGAGCACGTCCCCAAGGAAGCGACCCAGGAAAGCCTCTCTAAGCTACCGCCGGTCTTCAAGCCGGATGGCGGTACCGCTACCGCCGGGAACTCGTCCGGGATAAACGATGGGGTGTCGATGATGCTCGTAACCAGCGCGCAGAAGGCCGAGGAGCCGGAACACCGCGCGACCTGACTTAGGAGAGAGTGCCCTGCGACAGCTCCCACAGACGCTCGGCGTTACTGGGATCGACCGCGTAGGACGCGACGCCGGAGAGGGTGCTCTGCGAGGAGTCTGGTTCGACGACGGGGGCCTCGTTGCAGTCCTCGAAGTAGCGACCTCCGATGCCTTCGAGCTGGGGTGAGGTGGCGACGAGGACGCTCGTTGCGGCGCCTTGCTCGGCTGTCTTGTAGCGGTACACGCCGGATGCGCGTAGCTGCTCGAGATGCTCGGGGTCGAGGTAGCGCGACAGGTTCGTCGTTTCGATCGCGCCCGGATGAACGGCGTTGGCCGTAATGCCCTCCTCGCTCCAGTGACGGGTTGCTCCGACGGCGAAGAGCACGTTCGCCGTCTTGGACTGGCCGTAGGCGAGGAAGGGGTCGTATGGACGGGACGCGAAGTTGATGTCGTCGAAGACCACCGGGGACCGTAGGTGACCTCTCGAGCTGAGCGAGACGATGCGTGCCCCGGCGGGGGCTGCGGCAAGGGAATCGTGTAGGCCGACTGCGAGAGCGAAATGTCCGAGGTGGTTCGTTGCGAACTGCAGCTCCCATCCTTCTGGTGTAAGCCGCAGGTCGGGTAGTGCCATCACGCCAGCGTTGTTGATGAGTAGGTCAAGCGGCCTGCTCCAGCCGGCGACGAACAGGACGACTGAGCGCGGGTCGGCGAGATCGAGCTGCGCCACATGGAGGGCTTTACTGCCGGTCGTGGCGGTTATGTCCGCGGCTGTCTTGGCCCCTGCTTCGGCGTCTCGAACAGCGAGCGTGACCTCGGCGCCGGCAGCGGCGAGCGCGCGAGCGGTCTCGATGCCGATGCCCGATGAGCTGCCGGTCACGATCGCACGTTTGCCGGTCAGGTCGATGCCGGCGACGACCTCCGCGGCGGTGGAGCCGAAGCCGAAGGGAGTGGTGATCAGTCTCCTTGCATTCATGGAGCTCCTTCCAAGTTGAGTATCCTGTGCCGAAACGGTGAGCGACACGGTCTGGCCGGGGGCCGAGGGAAGTTCGAAGTCGGGTGCCCTGGCCCGGGCGACAACGGCGTCGCACGATGGTCAACACTCGTGTTCGTCATATCTGAAAACCTCCTCCGCGCGGCCGACTATGATCTCAGGGCGCGCTGGTGATCCGGAGAGAATAGAGCGTTGAAGATCAGTTCTTCCGCGCCAAGTTACCGGGTTGCGAAGATGTCTGCTTCGATCTGGTCGACAGTACCCACAAAAATCGGGTGGTCCTCACCGAGCGGCGCTCTACGATCCTCAGGGCTTACTGGATGCTTTTGGCCTGTACCGCTACCCCGAAGCGCACCGTTCCGGAGTGTACTCTAAAATTCCTCTCTTGAGTTTGCCCTTCGAGTGAAGACCGAAACGCCTATCTCCTCTCGTCGGTTTCCTCGGTATTCAGCGGGACTATCTGCCACGTTCGCATCATCGTCCGTTAGCAGTTCGGGGCCTTCTCGCGCAAGCGATTCCAAGCGCGCACCACCGCATCTTGTTTCTCTCGTCGGTGTTCACGGCCGCACCGGGGAGATCCCCGCACCCGAAGCGGCCACCGCCCGCGCCAGGTTTTCGAGCAGTTGGCGCATAAAGCGGCGGCCGGTTTCGTCCGTGAAGCGCCCCTCATCGTCGAACTTGCTATCGGCGTGGGCTACTAGCACCTCGGGAACAGCCACGGCGTCGGCCTGGAGGTAC
>JAWWQA010000287.1:0-10119 GCA_033854695.1 Rubrobacteraceae bacterium | reverse complement strand
AAGCGGCCTACCCCACTCTCCCCCGGCTCCCTCGCGACGGTCGCCGCCATGACCGCTCTCCTTTCGTCTGTTACGCCTTACCAGAACCCTAATAGGAGTAAACTGGCATCGCATCGCTCCAAAAGCACTACTTTTTCGGTTTTCGGGTAGTTTGGATCCCGCCCGGTCCCTGTGAAATAGAGTTCGAAGAGCGCCAGGATTGCGCACGACTCCGCGGGCGTTTATTATCTAGCCCGCATTTCGTCGAGCTTCCTGGGAGGCCACGTCTTAACCGAGAGGTTCAATGTGTTCGTACAGAAGGGCAGGCTTACTCCGGTAGGGAGGTTAGCTTTACCGCTGCTCATCCTGGCCCTGGCCGCTTTCGTGTACGGTCTGTATGGCTTCGATGGGGTGTTGCTGCGCGACTACTCCATCTATCTCTACAGTGGTCAGAGGATGGCCGAGGGTGTCCCGCCTTATACCAGCATCTTCGATCACAAGGGCCCCCTCTCCCCCATGATCGCCGGTTTCGGGGTGATGCTGTCCCAACTGGTGAACTGGGACGACGTCTATACCGTGCGCGTGGTCTTCTACGTCACCGGCTGTCTCACGGTCGTCGCGGTCTATCTGCTCGGCAAGAACGTGTTCCGGTCGCAGGAGGCGGGAATCTTCGCGGCTCTGACTTTCCTGGGCTTCTACGCCTACGCGCAAGCCGCCACCTCTGGGCCCGAGCCCAAGACTCCCATGGTCCTCTTCGAGGCTTTGTGCCTTCTGTTCGCTACCCAGAAGAGGTGGTTCTGGTCCGGCCTCTTCGGCACTCTGGCGTTCCTCGTGTGGCAGCCTATGGCGGCTTTCCCGTTCGTGACCTTCCTCCTGGCAGTTACGAGACCTAGAGAAGAGCGCTACGGTGCTGCACTTCGCGCCATGGGCGGAATAGCGGTACCGGTCGCAGCTACAGTGGCGTACTTCTACTATAAAGGTGCTTTATACGATTTCGTCAATGGGTTTGTTCTCTTCAACGTCCTGCACCTCGTGCGGGAGTCTCACCAGCTCTTAACGTTACTGGCGACGGCGGCAGTCAACATCGCCCTACCGTACAGCACGATGCTGGTGCCGATCCTCATCGGCCTGGTTATGATCTTTCGCCTCTACTTTCTACGGCCATTTCAGTACCGCTATCTCCCGATCCTTCTCTCCTTCCCGGCCCCGATTCTGTGGTCTCTGCGCGACTTCCAGCTGGCCGACGACTTCTACGTCTTCCTCCCGTACGCAGCCATCGGGTTCGGCGCTTTTCTGGACTCTGCAATCCGGCGCGTCCAGGCCTCGCGGCTTCTCAGCATAGTTCTGGGCGCGATTCTTCTTGCGATAGCCCTGGCTAATACTTCGGATGAGGTCAGCGCCGCCGCTGCTTACAGGCTCAAGGGCACGAATGTAGACCTGACTACTCAGAGGGAGGGAGCGCTGAAGATAGAGGAGAGGTTCGGAGAAGACATAAGGCTGGTCTCCATAAACTCTCCGCAAATACTGGTGCTCCTTCACCGTGTAAACCCCAACCCCTACCTCTGGATAACCGCGGGGGTCGACCAGGATATCGACGCCAGAGTGCCCGGAGGGTTCGAGGGCTGGCTCCAGGAGCTGGATGAGTTTGATCCCGGCGCCATAAGCTTCTTCGGCGACGGACAATCCTTGCTACCCAGCAGCCACCTGACGGCCGAGAACTACCAGGCCCTGGACACCTGGCTGAATACCCACTACCGCGCGGAGAAGATTGGCCCCTGGTGGCTCTTCGTAAAGAAAGAGCTCCTGATGGAAGAGGCCAAACGCAAAGCAAACGTCGGGAGTTCCGGGAGCCCCGAGAGCCTGCAGCGCCTTCAGGACCTTGAAAGCCGGTAAAATCAAACTATAAACTATAAAGAGAGCGTTGAAGATTAATGACCACGGGAGAGCTGGCGTAACCCACGAGCTCATGTTAAGATTTTCGGGTGAAAGTAACGCCGAGGCTGGAGCCGAAGCGTCGTCAGTACCCAAGGGGGGGCTATCTGAAGACCCGGTTATTGGGTAGCAGATCAAGTGCGCGGCACCACGCGTGGAGGACGGGCTATTGAGTCTTAAAAATCCCGGAGATAGGGTAAGGTCCAGGACTGACTTCGATGCCCAGGGTGCGCTCGGCAACTTCTCAGGCTCTCGCCAGAAGGATGGCCGGCGCCGGCGGAGGATTATCGCTCCGGTGCTCATTATTTGTGCTGTCGTTGCCGCGTTAGTAGCGGCGAACTCCTGGGCGAACAGCGGCAAGATCTTGGAAGGCGTGTCGGTCGGAGACGTGCCTGTAGGTGGCAAGACGCCCGAGGAGGCCCGCCAGATGATCAAGGAGCGCGGCGGGGATGCTCTCCAGAAGATAAGTTTCACCGGAGGTCCCGAAGACTTTGCCCTCAGTGCCAAGGAAATCGGCCTCAATCTCGACGTTGACGGTACTGTGGATAAGGCCTACGCTGTAGGTCGCGAGGGCAGCATATCGAAGCGTATCGGAGAGCGGATCCAGGCAGTCTTCGGTACGGTGACCACCACGTCCGTAGTGGATTACCAGCGGGAGGCCGCCAGTGCCAAGATCGCGAACTGGGCCAAGCGTGTCAATCAGGAGCCCGTTGATGCTTACGTAAGCATCAACGGGTCGAATGCACAGCCCGTCGGGTCCCGTGAGGGGTACAAGTTAGACGTCGCGGGCACCGCGGCGAACCTGGATAGTGCCCTAGAGAGCATGAGCGGTGAGGCCGAGGTCATCGGGGAGACGTCAGAACCGAAAGTTCTAACGCCCGCCGCGGAAAAGGCGGCTGGCATAGCCCAAGAAGCGATGTCCCAACCCGTGTCTCTTACCGCGGGCAGGGAGAAGTGGGAGTACTCGCCCCAGGAGATCGGGCAATCCTTGAGCTTTACGCCGAGGGGAGGTGAACTCCGGGTTGGTCTGGACCGGAAGCAGTTGCGGAACGTCCTGTCAGACATGTACGATAAGCTGACGGTCGCGCCTGTAGACGCCGGGTTCAAGGTCAAAGGCACCGAGGTTGCCGTCACGCCGGCCCAGACGGGAACGGAGATCAAGGAAGAGGAGCTGTTCGACGCCCTCGAGGCCGGACTCTTCAACGGGAAGCGCGAGTATGAGGTGCCGCTCGGCACGACCGACCCGAAGCTCACGACTAGCGAGGCCGAGAGGCTCAAGCCTACGCAGCTCATCGGAACGTACCGGACAAACTACACGCTGAGCACCGATACAAGCCCGGAGCGGGTGGAGAACCTGCAGATCGCCTCAAACGCCATAACCGGGACAGCTGTGGCGCCGGGTGATATCTTCTCCGTCAACGACGTCGCCTCCCCGCTCTCGTACAACTCGACACATGTCATCATCGAGGGCAAGGAGGAATTGGCTGACGGAGGTGGCTTGTGCCAGGTCGCCTCGACGCTATACAATGCGGCTAACTACGCTGGCCTCGAGATTGTAGAGCGCCACCCACACGATGCGCAGCTGCCCTACATCCGGCCTGGTCTCGACGCTACGGTGTGGTTCGGCTCTCTGGACATGAAGTTCAAGAACACTACGGACGGATACCTCCTGCCTCGAGAGTACGTAGCGGATGACGGGTACATCTACGCCGAGATCTGGGGCAGACCCACAGGCAAGACGGTGGAGATGGACTCTGAACCTGAGTACCTGGGCTCGGATTATTCCGAGTGGGTAACCTACCAGAAGGTGACCGATGAGAAAGGCAAGGTCATCTTCGACGATGTCCTCCACAAGGACACCTACAAGCCTTTGATCGACGATAAAGGTAAAACCATCCCACCTAACTACCCGTATCTCAACATAGCGGCCGTTCGTTACTAGATTAGAAATCAGAACAGGAGCAGACGCGGCCGGCTTTTCGGCCGCGTCTTTTTTGGTCTCAGGCTCCTCTAGTAGAAGACCTCGTGCTTCAGCTTGTAGTACAGGCGGTAGTACACAGGCTCGAACTTGTGCCATGCAGCGGCTCGCATCGGTTTGACCGGAAGGTCGAGGCAGCCGAGAAAGTCCGTAACCTCCCCGCCGAAGCCAGCCTTGAACCTGTAGACGCCCCACATTGAGTCGTTCTCGTTCAGGTTCTCGGGCCTGGGCACACCTACCATATCGTAGTACGTCATGCCGCGCCGCTTTGCCCAGCGCATTACCTCCCACTGCAGGAGGTAGTTGGGCATGAGGTTGCGCTTCTCGTTGCTCGATCCACCGTGGATGTACCAGTACTTCTTGCCGAAGGTATAGACGTAGATGCCGGCCAGCGGCGTCCCCTCGTGCACGGCGAAGAACAGGTGTCCCCGGCCCGCGTCGTGCATCTCCTTCATGTTGTCGTGCAGGTACTTCTGGGACCTTCTTATGGGATAACCGGCCCGCTCGGCCGTGGCCTCCATCAACCCATAGAACGTGTCCCAGGCCTCATCGAAGTCTGGTTCGATCACCTCGACGCCCCTCCGGGCGGCCAGGCGGACGTTGTAGCGCGTCTTGCCCTTCATCCTCGCGAGCAGATCCACTTCGGATGCACTCAGGTCCAGGAGCATGGTGGCCTTCTGATTAAGGTCGTAGCGGGCCTTGCGGAAGCCGATCTCGTCGAGTAGAACCTTTGCGTCTCTCTGCTGCTCCAGCACTTCGGGTTCGATCTTGAGGGTGTGCGCGCCCTCGCCCCTGGCTATGTCGAGCGCGCCCGCAAAGAAGGTCCGGACGGCCACCTCATCGTGCCAGGGCAACCATGGTCCCTTGGTGCAGTACCAGAGGCCCCCGGGAACGAACGGACCGGTGTTGTAGGCGAGGAACTGCCCGACCCCTGCCACCTCGCCGTCCCTCTCGAGCATAAGACGAACGGGCCTCCAGCCCAGGCGCCGCTTGAACTCGCCCCAGTCGTAGCTCTGCAGGATGTGCCCACCCTCCGGCGAGCCCCCCAGCCAGCCATCCCACTCGATCCGTGTGGCCCCTCGGGCCTCCCTCACCGCATAGGGCGCGGTGGTGCGCACGGGTTGCGGCTTCACAGGCTAGCTCCTTTTCTAACGCTCAAGTAGCAGTTATTCGAGCGCACCTCCAAACTATCTGAGCAGGCCGGACTCCTGACCCGGCGCCGGTAGCGCCTCCTGGCCCCTGAGCACGTCCTCAGGCTTACCAACGGGTCGCAAGAGGCGTGCCTCGCTCTGCCAGAGCAAAACCTCCGCCGGGGTGGGGTGGCTGAGGAAGCCAAGGTTGCTGGCACTGTATCCATACGCCCCACTATAAAACACACCGACGAGATCTCCAGGTTGCGGCTCTGCCAGGGGGATATTGGTACCAAACATATCGAGTGGCGTGCAACAGGGGCCAGCCACCGCCACAGCCTCTCCCTCTCCGATGCGGCTCAGGTTGAGCAGCGGGTAGGCTTTCCTGAACACCTGCCCCATGTTCCCCGTAGCGGTGAGGTGGTGGTTCATGCCACCGTCGGTGGTGACGAAGGTCTTCCCCTTCATCTGCTTCACGTCCACCACGCGGGTGACGTAGACCCCCGCGTCGGCCACCAGGTAACGCCCCAGCTCGAAGACAAACCGGCAGCCCGCAAGGCGTGGGTCGGATCGGTAGGAGGCCAGGAGCTGTTGGAAGCCTTCCCCGAACCGTTCAAGGTCGAACTCCACCAGCTTCTCGAAGTACGGGACGCCAAAGCCGCCCCCGAAGTCGATCATCTCCAGCGGCTTACCAGCCAGATCCGCCGTCTTCAACGCGATCTCGAAGATGTTGCGGCAGTGCTCCAGGAGCGCATCTACGTCGAACACCTGGGTTGCGGTATATATGTGGATCCCGCGCAGGATAAGCTGGTCCGGATGGACCAGCGTCCTCCGTACCGCCTCCTCCAAGTCGGCCTCATCCAGTCCGAACTGGCCCACCGTTCCACCCATACGCATCTGGGAGCCCATGAGCTGGGCTGCAGGGTTGATGCGGAGCCCGACGCCTATCATGCGCCGCTCTCGCTCCGCGATCAAAGCCAGGCGGTCGATCTCGTTCAAGGACTCCACGTTTACCGCGAAGATCCTCTCATCAACCGCCCGCCTGAGCTCGTCGTCGGTCTTGGCGGGTCCGGCGAACACAATGTCCTCCGGGGCGAACCCCGCGGCCCGCGTCACCACCAGCTCGCCCGATGAGGCGACCTCGGCGCCGGTCAGTCGTTCGCGTGCGATCAACTGGCACACGGCGAGGTTGGGGTTGGCCTTGACGGAGTACGTAACCTCCACGTCTCCCCCCAACGCGGCCCGTACGCGGCGCACCCGGTCCACGATCATCTCTCCATTGTAGAGGTAGAAAGGAGTGCCGTACTCTTCGGCGATCCGGCTTACAGGCACCCCTCCAGGGGCGAACTCTCCGTCCTGCCACCCGCCGAAGCGCTCGGCTAAAGAGTGGGCCTTATCTAGTTGCGAAAGCATTGCTTATCCCCTTGCGGTCGATCTTACCGGAGCCAGTCTTCGGCAGCTCGTCCCGGACGAAGATCTCTTTGGGCACCATGTACGGCGGTCCGTTGTTTATTACGTACTCCCGGATCTCCTCGACCGCGCTCTCGTCGCGACCGTCCTTGAGCGAGATGACCGCCATGACCTGGTGGCCAAGGTCCGGGTCGGGAATCCCGAACGCGCACGCCTCGCGCACGTGGCCCGAGCCTATCAGGAGGTTCTCCACCTCCTCGGGGCTCAGGCGGTAGCCCTGGGATTTGATCATAGCGTCCTCGCGGCCCAGGAAGTACAGGAAGCCCTCCTCGTCCCGCTTCACCAGGTCCCCGGAGTAGACTACCCTCTCCACGTCCAGAAGCTCAGGCGGCGCCACGGGGTTCGGGCGATACGCCTTGCGCGTCGCCTCCTCCTTGCCCCAGTAGCCCATCGCTACCGTCGGACCCCGGTGGACCAGCTCCCCTACCTCTCCCGGGACGCACTCCTGGCCGTCTTTGTTGATCACCAGTATCTCGGTGTCCGGGATCGCCTTGCCGATGCAGGTAGACCCCCGATCTACCTCCTCCGGCGGGAGGTACGTCGAGCGGAATGCCTCGGTAAGGCCGTACATCAGATAGATCTTCGTGCCTACAGGCTCAAGGAGACGCCTGAGCTCGTCCAGGTTTGCCTGGGGTATGCGCCCACCGGTGTTGGCGATGTAGCGCAGATCTTCGAGCGGCTCTTCTTCGATCGCCTTCGCGCCGCGCAGGAGGAGCGACCACAGCGGCGGCACCCCGGTGACCCCCGTGATCCCATGCCGCCGCAGTGCCCGGAGGAGATCTCCCGGCAGCCGCGAACGCTGCAACGCCAGCGTCGCCCCTACCCGCAGGGCGGTCGTAAACTGGCTCATCCCGGCATCGAAGTTCAGCGGCAGCGCCGAGAGGATACGGTCTTCTTTGGTGTTGTTCAGGTACGTCGAGACTATCTGGGCGCCCACCACGATGTTGCGCTGGCTGGTTGCCACCCCCTTGGGCATCCCCGTGGAGCCCGAGGTGTACAGGATCGTCCCGAGGTCCACCTCTGAGACCTGACGCGCCTCCTTCGGTGCATCCCCAGAGCCGAGCACCTCCGCGAGATCCGTCAAGCCTGCGGCGGCCTCCTCGCGCGGCGTCTCGCCCTTGTAGAAGGCAGTCCCCGAGATCGTCCCAGCCTCCAGATCGTCGAGCTTGGTGGAGTCCCCGATCATGACGCGCACGTCGCAGTCCTGGGCTACGTACGCGACCTGCGGCGGCTTGAAGAGGGGGTTTATGTTCACGTAAGCAGCGCCAGCCCGGGAGGCGGCAAGCATCGCGACTATGGCCTCCCAAGACTTCTCCATGTAAACGCCGACGCGCTCTCCTTTTTTGACACCCACCTCCTGGAGCGCGGCGCAGAGAGAATTACTCTGGCGGTCCAGGTCCTCGTAGGTGTACTCGTTATTGCCCTCAACGATCGCTACCTTATCGGGGTAGCGCTCTACGGAATTGTGGAGCAGATCGTGGAGTGTAAATTCCGGATGCATGCTCACGCTGTCTTGCTCGCCACCAGTCCGGCGATTGCCTCGATAGAACCGAAGTTCTCCTCGTCCAGCTCATCGTCCTCGACGACAATGCCAAACCCATCCTCCAGGAACATGACGAGCTCCACCGTCTGTAGCGACGTCAGGACGCCGTTCTCGATGAGCGGGTAGTCGTCGGGAACATCGCGGCTCCCCATCACGTTCTCCTGGAGCCACCCGCGTATCGCGGAAGTCGCGCTCTCGGTGTTGATGGACATACTAATACCTCCTGTCTAACTCTAACTTAACTTGACCCAGAAAGTCGCTTCCCCGTCGCCGATGCTGTACGACCAGTTGGCTATATCGCGGGCCACCTTATGCTGGCCGGGGTCCGCGAACCTGACCAGCAGCCTGTTCTGCCTCCCTTTACGGGGGAAGAAGCCAAAGCGTAACAGGTCGTTCGACCGGGGCGAGGTGGGCGACTCGAGATACCGGTACCTGATGAGAGGCACCCCTGCCCGCCTGAAGAAACGGACTGCTTCCCCAAGCAGCGCCCGTGTCACGTCCCGGTGTTCCGGAAGCGCCACGAGGTCGAGTATGTAAGCATCCTTAAAGCCGTCCGGGCTTTTCACAGTCACCCCGAGCACGGCGTAACCGAGAAGGCCCTCACTGTCCCTCACGCCGAGGATGGTTACCGGCGTCTGGGGAGAGCCAGGCCCATAACGCCAACGCAAGAACGCAGAATTCTTCTCCGGCAGGCAGGGTACTTTCGAGGCGATCTTCTCGAACAGCTCGTCGAAGGACTCGTCGAACCCCTCCAGTACCTCCACCCTGGATCTATCGCCGAAAAACGTGCTCAGCCCTTCGTCGACTACGTGTAGTCCCCCGTTCAGGAGTCCCTTCATCGGCGCGGGAATCGGGGCACGCGGATGCTTTGGCGGTGGCAAGACATGCTCGTGAACGTCGATCGCTTCTCCCTCGCGGTCCACGTATACAGACGACGCAGCCTCGGTGTGATCCTGGAGCTTCAGAAATCTCTTTACCTGTGAAGGTATCCGCGGCGCAGGGAGCCTCGAGACGTTCAACAGCTTCGCCACGTAATGCATGTGCCCCGCCTCTTCGGCACCCAACCTTGTCTCTACAGCGATAACCGACGGCAACATGTCGACGGCCACGCAGTTCTGCGTGGAGCGAAAGAACTTTCGCATCAACAAGAGGGCCTGGAAGCCGTACTTGGGAAGTACCTGGAAGTCTGCAGGTGTGTGGGCGATGACCCGCTGCCCGTTGATCCGGTAGTACTGGGGCGTCGCCGCCAGGTGGCCCACTACCTCCCCCTCTTCAGTGACCAGGACCCAGCGTTGCATCTCGCTCCCCAGCGGGTGGCTCTCTAGCCAGCGCCAGATGGAGGCATGCCAGTCTACCTCAGAGGATTCGGGCAAGTGGGGGTATACGAGCTTGCGTAACCTATCTATCCCCCGCTGGAGATCCGGGCTATAGTCGAATGGCCGGACTGCTATCTTCATCGGTTAAAAGGGAATCGTTTCATGGGGCATTCCCCGGCACTCTCTCCCGGCGCATAAGACCGCAGGATCTCCGATTGTAGTTGCCACGCTCTTCGGCAGCTGCCCTTCCGATCCACTTCCTTTCTTCCTCCCTTGTAGTAGCGCACAGCTCTTATTGGAATAAGAGCTGAGATTGAATCCGAGAGACAGAGTGTAAAGGAGTGTCCCCATAAAGTCCAAGCGAAGGGTTCGCCGAGACACAGCGAGAGCGAGGAACTCACCGTCAGGAGCCAGCTCGGGGGAGGCGCGTACTATACCGATCGTCCTTAACCTAGGATCAGAGGTCCAAATTTCTTGCCTTACGTGCTAGGATATCCCGGTTGAAGAAGGCCGCAAGCGCTGGGGGCATGCCCCCAGGAAAAGGCGCAAAGCCGGTCATCGAGAGGGGGCGCCCACAAGCAGCGGCTTGCTGCCGGTGATTATTCCCTCCGGTAAACCTGCAGGGGCGCCGGTCTTGTCAGGTTTTTCTGCTGCGAGAAGGAGACGGAGCTCACCGTGATCAAACGGTTCAAAGCCTGGCGGTTGTGGCGTAGATCTGGCTACAACAATGTGTTGGGTTGATCGTAGTGTATGTAAATTGTGTTTTTCTCT
>JAWWQA010000286.1:0-4385 GCA_033854695.1 Rubrobacteraceae bacterium | reverse complement strand
GAGCAGGAAGTAGCCTGATTGTGCGATGGAAGAGTAGGCGAGCAACCGGACTACGTTCTCTTGCACGAGCGCCGCGAGGTTGCCATAGGTCATCGAGAATACGGCCAAGACCGCTACGACGAGTGGCCAACCGATGCCGACGGGCAGCTCGCGCACGATCTGCGCGAGCCCGAAGATCGCGCCGACCTTCGGCACGACCGAGAGGTAGGCTGCAATGGAGATGGGCGCGCCCTCGTAGGCGTCGGGGGCCCAGAAGTGGAAGGGTGCTACTGCGGCCTTGTACCCGAGGCCAACGAGTGCCGCGACGAGCCCCGCGGCCGCCGCGAGCGGCGCGCCTTTGAGTGTTGCGAGCTCCGAGAGAAGCGTCGAGCCTGTGGCCCCATACCAGTAGGTCAGCCCGAAGATCATGACGGCCCCGGTAACGGAGCCGAAGACGAGGAACTTCATCGCTCCTTCGGTGGCGCGGTCGTCGCGCGGGTAAGCCGCGAGGGCGAAGGATCCGAGGCTGCTGAGGAGCACACCGAGTACGATGAACATGATGTCGCCAGCGCCCGCGAGCACGATCGCACCTAAGGTCGTGAACGAGAGCAGGGCGTAGACGGTGCCCTCGCGGTCGGTGTCCTTGACCTCGTGGTAGGACAGTATCGCGCAGAGAGCGGTCGTCGGTGCGAGCGTCAGGGTAGACCAGAGGCTCAAGGCATCTACGCGGTAGGTGTTCATGAAGACGGCCGTCTCGGTGCGGAGGAGCGGGATCGCGAGGGCAGTTGCGACGAGGAGCCCGATCACGGTGTACGGGAGGGCAACCTTAGGCAACCTCAGCATCTCGAAGACGAGGGCGCCGACGGCGGTGAGGAGCACGGCAAGCTGCGGGGCGAGGAGCACCAAGTCGCGGGCCATTTGCATCTGCGTGCCGCCCTCCGTGCCCTCCATGCCTTGCATGCCCTCGAGCAACACAATCATGGCAGTATCACCTCGGTGGTCGCGTGAATCGTATCAAGCAGCAGGAACGGCGCCACCCCGATCAGGACCGTCAAGATGAGGAGTGGCGCAGCAGACAGGATCTCCCGACGGCTCATGTCCTTCATCCCAACCCACTCCCCCTTGGGCTCACCGAGGAAGACGACCTGTATGGCGCGCAGGTACAGCCCGGCGGTCACCACTATCCCGAGAGTGGCGATCACAGCTACGGGGTAGACGTAGAAGGTGCCGAGGAAGATCTGAAACTCTGCCGGGAAGTGAGCGAGCCCCGGCAGCCCGAGCGAGGCGAAAGCTGCCAGGATGAAGGCCCATCCGAGCCCGGGCACGATCAGGAGCAGGCCGCCAAACTTGCCCATCTCTCGGGTGTGCGTCCGCTCCTGGAGCATCCCGACCAGAAGGAATAGGACCCCTGTAACGACCCCGTGACTCACCATCTGCAAAACTGCCCCGTCGAGCGCCAGCGCCCGGTCCGCCGGATCGGCTGCCGCAGCGGCCACGGCCACCCCGAGCACGACGTAGCCCATGTGGTTGACGCTGGTGTAAGCGACGAGGCGCTTGAGGTCAGTCTGCCCCAAAGCCACGAAGGCGCCGTAGAGGGCGCTGAACACCCCGAAGATGACCACCACGAGGGCCAGAGAGCGAAAGGCATCAGGAGTCATCTGGAGGGCGAAGCGCACCAGGCCGTAGGTGCCAAGTTTCAGGAGGACTCCGGCCAGGATCACGCTGCCCGCCGTGGGTGCCTCGACGTGCGCCGCCGGGAGCCACGTGTGGAGCGGGAAGACCGGTGTCTTGACGAAGAAGGTTACGAGCATCGCGATCAAGGCGAGCGTGGCGGCAAGCCCCGTGAGCGGCGGATCGACGATCAGCTCGCGCATGTCGAAGGTGTTGGGCTCGCTGCCGAGGTAGAGGGCGAGGATTGCCAGCAGTAGCGGCAGGCTACCGAGAAGTGTGTAGAGAAAGAACGTCAGGGCGGCTCGCTGGCGTCCCTCGTAACCCCACCCGGCGATGACGAAGTACATGCCAACGAGCGTTACCTCGAAGAAGACGTAGAAGAGGACCGTGTCGAGGGCGACGAAGACACCGATGGCGGCGGTCTCCAGAAGGAGAAAGAGCGCCACATAGGAGCGCGCCCGCTCGGTGATGTGCGCCGAGAACAGGAGCGAGACGAAGAAGAGCACCGCCGTCATGAGGACGAGCGGCAAGCTGATGCCGTCCACGCCTACCCGGTAGGCGGCGTTCAAGGACGGAATCCAGGCTACCTCCTCGACCTGAGAAAACCCCTCCCCCGCCGCCCCGCGCGCCCACATAAGGAGGGACCCAAGCAGGGTGAGGCCGGAGGCGACGATGCCGACCGCGTGGGCGAGGCGGGGCGGGGAGACGCGCATGAGTACCAGGAGCACCGCACCGACGAGCGGGAGGAAGAGCGTTACAGAAACGAGCGGGAACACCACGAAAACCTCTTTCTACAAACTTACGTAACCGATGATCAGTAGCGCGAAGACCAGAGCGCCCCCAACAGCAGCGAGCAAGAGCTCCTTATGAACGAGACCTGTTTGCAGCTCGCGGGCTCTGCCCCCGAGTTCGCGGGTGCCTCGCACGAGCGCGGCGATGAGGCCATCTATCCCCTTCTCGTCGGTCGTCCGAGTGGCCTTCGCCACCGCGAGCGCCGCCGAGCCGACAGCGAGCACGCCGGTGTGGATGCCCCGGTCGAGGTCGTCGAGGGCGCGCGCGAGAGCGAGCACCGGACGAGCCAAGAGCCTCTCAAACCCGCCACCGATACGGAACCCCTTGCTGGCGGGGCCGGAGAGGGTCCCGAGCAAGCGGGAGGCGGGGAGTGCCCAGCCCAGGGCCAATCCAGCTAGGGCCGCGACAAGGCCAATAGCGCCGGTGAGCAGGGTCTCCTCCGGCGCCTCGACGCCGAGCAGATCGGCGATGGCCGGCAGGGCAAGTCCTAGAAAGGCGGCGAGGACCGCGAGAACGGCGAGGCCCGCTCCCATCCACCCAGCTCCGGCGACCGGCTCGCTGTCCGTTTCGCCGCGCCACAGGAGCCGCAGAGCGCGGGCGACATAGAGGCCGGTGAGCAGGGTCCCGGCGAGGGCGAGCGGAGCGAGGAGCGAGGCGTAGGGCGAGGAGAAGGAGGCTGCCAGGATCGCGTCCTTCGACCAGAAGCCGCTCAACGGCGGGACGCCGGCGAGAGCGAGGCCCGCGACGGCGAAGCCGAGGAAGGTAAGCCTGCGGGCGCGGCCCACTCCTTCAAGCTCGGCGAGCTGCGTGGAGCTGCGGGCATGCTGAAAGACGCCGGCGCCGAGGAAGAGCGTGCTCTTCATGGCGGCATGGGTAAGGAGGTGGAAGAGGGCAGCGACAGGGGAGCCCGCGCCGACGGCGAGCAGCATGAGGCCATACTGGCTGGAGGTCGAGGCCGCGAGCAACCTTTTTAGGTCGCGCTGGGCGAGGGCCGTGAGACCGGTCACGAGCGCTGTCAGGCCACCCACGAGGCCCACCACGACTAGCGTGGCGGGCGGGAGCAGGGGGAAGACGCGTATCAAGAGGATCGCCCCGGCAGCGACCAGCGTCGCGGAGTGGAGGAGTGCGGAGACCGGGGTGGGGCCGGCCATCGCGTCCAGGAGCCAGCCGTGCAAGGGCGTCTGGGCAGACTTGCCCATAGCGGCGAGGAGAAGGAAGAAGCCGGCGGCGACGGCCGCCGTGCCGCCTACCTCTAAGGTTGGAGAGATCTCGCTGGTGCCGGTCTGCGCGATCAGGACGAAGACGGCAACGTAGAGCCCGAGGTCAGCGGTGCGAGTGTAGAGGAAGGCGCGCGTAGCGGCTTGCCGCACGCCGGGACGCTCAAACCAGAACCCGATCAGGAGATACGACGATAGTCCGATGAGCTCCCACGCTGCGAGCAAGAGCACCCAGTCGCCCGCCAAGACGAGTGCCTGCATCGCCGCGATGAAGAAGGACATCCCGGCGAAGAATTGGGTCAGGCTTCTCTCGCCCCGTATGTAGCCGACAGCGTAGACCATCACCGATGCGCCCACGACCGCGACGGCGGCCGCGAGCACGGCCGTCAAGGGCTCTGCGATTATCCTCAGCGGTAGCCCCGGCAAGCCCGGCAGCGTCGCGGAGTAAGAGGCGCCGGCCACGACGCGCGAAAGGCTAAGGAAGGCACCGGCGAGCGAAACGCTGGCCCCGAGCAGGGCGAGCGCCGGCGCGCCGCGCCTGGTGAGCAGGATCAGGGCAGCCGCCACAAGTGGGCCGAGGACGGTTAAGGCCGTCATGATCATCCCTTGAGGTCCTGGGCTTCTTCCATCTCGACGGAGCCCTTGGCGCGGAAGCGGGCGGTGGCGATGCCGAAACCGACTGCCATCTCCAGGGCCATAACGGTCATGACGATGAGGACGAACATC
>JAWWQA010000285.1:0-3466 GCA_033854695.1 Rubrobacteraceae bacterium | reverse complement strand
TGGCTCTCCGCGGTCAGCTTCCCGTCCCAGGCCGCGAGTTTCCGCGGCAACAAGCTGGGCGTTTTGGGTGGAGGATTGAGCTTCCCCAGCCTTTCGGCGAGCGCGTGTGCCGGGGCGCAGTAGAGGTCGCCCTGGATCTCGCGGAAGCTCTCCAGCGTGTGTCGGGGCGTGGCCCGGAGTAGAGCTTCGATCCGGATCTTCCGGTAACCGGGTAGGTAGGCACCGGGTATGGCGACGGGACCGGCTTCGGGGGCCTCGTTAGCGGAGGTGATAAGACCTTCCGTGGGATCGAAGTCCTTAGGTAGCTCCTCGAACGGCACGAAGCCCTCCCATTCGTGCTCTCCGTCCCACCCCGGTACAGGGCTGTCGCCACGGTGGTTGTTCCTCATGGGGACGAGACCGGCGAGCGCCCGGCCGATGACGCCCGTACGGTCGGCATAGACGAAGTTCTGGTTCGGCACAGACCAGCCCCGCAGAGCATCGAGGAACTCCTCTTTATTGCGCGTCTTGTTGACGGCGAGACCAGCTTCGACCAGCTTCAGGGGCTCCGGAGCGGCCCAGCGGAGCGCCAGGTCCTTCTCGCTGGCCAGGACGTCTGTGATGATAGGGCCATGCAGCGTGCTCCTGACCCTCTGCACCACGGGCTCGCTGCGGCCGCGAACCGGGATCTCCTCTTCCCTAACCTCGGCTGTACGCCATCCGTTCATGTGCTTGTAGGAGCTTGGGTCACCCTCGGCAAAGCGCTCGACATACAGGTCTTGCACGTCTGTTAAAGCGGCCGTGACGCTCCAGGCGATCTCTTCGTTGTGCCCGATCACTACTCCCGGTGTCCCTGGCAGCGAGGCCCCGACCACGTGGTAAGGGCCTCCATAGAGACCAACCTCGTACCACAAGCAAGGTATGCTCAAGAATAGGTGTGGGTCTCCGGCGAGGAGAGATGTACCGGAGGCGCTTCGTCCGGGTGCCACGGCCCACGCGTTGGAACCCGCGCCCGGATCTACATGCGCGCGAAGACCGTTCTCGTACTCGACCTCCTCCCCGGTGGTCCCGTTCAGAAGCTTCGACTCCCAGCTCGCAGAGAGGCTCCAACCTATTACCACAGACCAGGCGGCAGTGTCGGCTGGTGTCCAGGGCTCGGGGTGATGGCGCAAGAGGAGAAACTCGGGAGGACGGGGTTCGGTGGCGAGGCAAGCGTTTATTCCTGCCGAGTAGGCTTCGAGCGTCCGGAGAGTCTCTGGTGAGCTGTTCTTTTCTGAGGAGGAGGCGATTCTGCCGAAGCCTATCGTGCGGGAGAGGCGGTCGAACTCGAGGGCGTTCTCGCCGAGCAGCTCTGCGAGACGCCCATGGCCGGCGCGGCGCCCCATCTCCATCTGGAAGAAGCGGTCTTGAGCATGGACGTAACCCTGGGCGAAGAACAGGTCCCGCTCGTTCTCGGCGAAGATCTGGGGTACCCCGAAGCGGTCTCGCAGGACCTCGACGGAACCTTCGAGCCCCGAAAGCTCCACTACGCCCTCCAGCGTCGGCAGCGTCCGGCGCAAGAGTCTTTGCAGGAGAGGTCGCGTTGCTCGCCCGAGGGCTTGGTTCAGGACTTCGTCTAACGGTCGCGCGAGTCGGTTCATAGCTTCGGGAAGTTTAGCAGCGACGCATGCCCCCTGATAACATTGCACGGCGGTTGGTAAGGCGGACTTTTTCGGCTTGAAACGAGGGTGCATTTGGACACAACGAGGCAAGATCGGGATATAGGGGCGCTGACGTCCGGGGCGATGGCCGGTCCCTGGGAATGGGTACAATCGAAGATACCGGCCGGCGTTGAGGTGTTCGACGCCCATACCCACATCGGCGTGGACATAGATGGCCGCGCGATGACCGCCGCCGGGCTGAAGGCTCGGATGAATGCTGCGGGCGTCGCCCGGAGTACCGTCTTTCCTCTCAACGACCCTAACGCTCGCGACGACTATTCGGGACCGAACGACGTTGTGTGGGCAGCCTACGAGGAGTACCCGGAGACCTTCGTCCCTTTTTTCCGCCTGAACCCGCACAAGGACTACGAGATGGAGTTCGGACGGTGTGTGGAGCGTGGCTTCAAGGGTCTGAAGCTTCACCCCGTTTCCCAGGAGTTCGAGCTCGACGACGAGCGTGTCGTGAGACTCTTCGAAATGTCTGCGGAGGTGGACCTTCCGGTACTCGTCCACGCCGGCTTCGCGATGCAGAGGATTGTAAAGCCCCTATTACTGACGGTCGAGCGGCTGCCTGATCTGCGCCTGATCCTGGGCCACTCCGCGATGGTCGAGGTCCTCGCCGCGACGCGCATCTTCGAGGATAACCCGAACGTCCTCTTCGAGACCTCCGTAGTCCCGGCGAAGGACCTCTTTGTGCTCTTCTGCTCTCTCGACCCCGCACGTATCTGTTACGGATCCGACATACCTTACGGCGACCTTCCCTCGACGCTTCACGGTACTTTAGCTGCCGCGGACGCTGTGGGCCTCTCCGGGGCGGAGCTTACGGGCGTCCTCTCGGGCAACATCCGGCGGTGGTTTCCGTGAACGGTGAGCCCATGAAGGACGAGTACGTCCCGGGGAAGGTTGCGCTGGAGCTCCGTGTCGGCCATTTCTTGCGGATCAACAGCTACCTGGGTATGGCAATACTCTCGATGTGGGCCGAGAGACGCCCCCAGGTCATGATTGGTATGGCCGAGGCGAGCGTGCGGGGAGCCGGCCCCGGCGACGCTGAAGGATCCGATGGGGAGCTACTCGCCAAGCTCAGGGAGCTGATAGGGGAGGCGCGGGAATACCACGCGGCGGACGATTTCCCGGCGGCTATGGCCCGGATGCGCGTCGCCCACGACCTCGTCGCCCTGTACATCATTCGTCTTGCGGGAGAGTAGAACTTTGAGGCCGGATCCTGCCACCGAAACCACGGAAGCCGAATCTCCCGTCACTCCATTCGATGCGCCCGTTGCCGCCGTCTGGCGCGGGGCTCTGATCGAGAGCATCCACCGCGGCCGCTACGCTGTACGTGACGCGCGGGGAGAAGAGATCGACTCTTTGGGAGATACAGAAGAGTACGTTTGCCTTCGTTCTTCGGCGAAGCCTTTCCAGGCGTTGCCTCTCGTCTTCTCGGGAGCAGCAGACGCCTTCGGGCTCACGCGCGAGGAGATCGCAGTCGCCTGCGCCTCCCACAACGCCGAGCCGCGTCACCTGGCTGCCGTGCGCTCAATTCTACGCAAAGCGGGCCTCTCCGAGGAAGACCTCCACAGCGGGGCGCACCCGCCGATACACGCCCTCTCGGCCGCCCGCCTCGCCAGGAGCGGCGAGGAGCCTCGCCCCATCCACGGCAACTGCTCGGGTAAGCATGCGGGTATGCTCGCCGTGTGCGCTCACGCCGGCTGGGACCCTGCCGGATACCGCGATCCTGAAGGACCGCTCCAGAAGCTCGTACGGAGGACTATCGCGAAGCTCTGCGGGCT
>JAWWQA010000284.1:0-7483 GCA_033854695.1 Rubrobacteraceae bacterium | reverse complement strand
CTACCTATAGGAGGATCTTAAGGCTTTGAGCAGCGAAGAGCGGCAACGCCGGGAAGAAGAGTCCAGGCTAGGCGAGGAGCGTCGAGAGGAGCCGCGGGAGACTGAAGGCATCTCCGAGCCGGTGGAGATGGGCGGGTCCGAAGATCCGGGCGTGATCCCGGAGGACGCCGGCGAGAACTTTACGGTCCCGGTTGGCGAACCTGTAGAGCAAGCGCCTCCTCCAGAGGCGCCTTCAGAGGAGCCGTTGGAGATCACACAGGATGAGCTCGTGGCGCTCGTGGACGAGTTGGAAGCTGCTCGCAAGGAGCGGGACGAGTATCTGGATGACGTGCGCCGAATGAAGGCCGAGCTCGAGAACTCGCGCAAGCGCCAGGAGAGGGAACGCACACGCTTCGTGCAGCTTGCTTCTGAGAGGCTCGTGAGGGAGCTTCTGCCCGTTCTGGATAACCTGGAGAGAGCCCTGGAGGCAGCAGGGGACATCCGGGAGGGTGTACAGGCCACGCACGACCAACTCCTCGCCATTCTCGAGCGGGAGGGCCTGGTCCCCATTGCCTCCGACGGCGAGAGCTTCGATCCTGCGGTCCACGAAGCCGTCATGGGCCAGCACTCAGACGAGCACGAGGAAGACAGCATAATTCAGACCCTCGAACGCGGCTACGTGCTGAACAGCAAACCTATACGTCCCGCGAAGGTTATAGTTGCAAAACAGGTTTAGATATGGAGACCAGAGATCTATACAAGGTGCTCGAGGTAGGAAAGGGGGCCTCGCAGGAGGAGATTCGGCGCGCCTACAAGCGGCTGGCCCGCAAGTACCACCCGGACGCTAACCGGGAGGACCCGAAGGCCGAGGAGCGCTTTAAAGAAGTCCAGCACGCCTACGACGTCCTTTCGAATCCCGAGAAGAGGCGGGAATATGACGAAGGTCCTCGTGCCTACTTTGGCGCCGGAGGCCCCGCGGGTGGTAACGCTGGCGGCAACTTCGACGCTAACTTCTCCAACCTGTCGGACCTGTTCGGCAACTTTGGCGACATTTTCGGTCCCGCGGGGAGCCGCCCCAGGACTACCCGCGGCGAGGATGTAACTATGAGCGTTAACCTGAAGTTCAAGGATGCTCTGGAGGGAGTTACGACCCGCATCGCGGCGCCGGTCGAGGAGGAATGCGACCGGTGCGGGGGGACGGGAGCGGCCTCTGGAACCGCGCGGCGGATGTGCCCCGAGTGTTCGGGGCGGGGGATGAGGAGCCGGGACCAGGGCTTCTTCGCGTTGTCCGAGCCGTGTGGGCGGTGTGGGGGTGAGGGCACGATCGTCGAGAAGCCGTGCGCGGGGTGCGCGGGGAGCGGGCGGTTACGTAGAAGCAGGCAGGTGACGGTAAAGATACCGGCGGGGGCAAAGGACGGGATGAAGATACGCGTTCCCGGAAGGGGGAGCGCCGGAAAGAAGGGTGGGCCTCCGGGGGACCTGTACGTGATGACGCGGGTGGCGGAGCATCCGATCTTCGAGCGGGGCGGGGACGACTTTATGATTGACGTGCCGGTGAGCTTCGTCGAGGCAGCGCTGGGGGCAGAGATCGAGGTGCCACGACCCAATGGGGGAACGGTGAAGTTACGTCTGCCGGCGGGGACGCAGGACGGCAAGCGGTTCAAGGTGCGTGGGGCCGGAGCGCCGCGAGCGAGGGGGGACGGTGGCCCTGGGGACCTGCTGGTGCGGGTCGGGGTCGTCGTGCCCAAGAAGCTGAGTCGGCGGGAGAGGGAGATCCTGGAGGCTCTCGCCGAGGAGCGGGACGAGGATGTGCGCGAGGGTCTCTTGCGGGCGGCTAGCGAGGCGGAGCGGTAGTAGATAGTAGCTTTTAAGGGAGTGTTGGGTGTTAGCATGCGCAAGAGGCCAGTTTTTATGATAAGCATAGCGGCGGAGTTGATCGGGGTTCACCCGCAGACCTTGCGGATGTACGAGCAGAAGGGCTTGCTCTGCCCGCGCAAGAGCCTGAAGAACACGCGGTTATACTCCCAGGAGGACGTGGAGCTTGGGAGGTACATCCAAAAGCTCACTCAGGAGATGGGAACGAACCTCGCCGGGGTGAAGAAGATCCTCGACCTCGAGGTGAAGATAGAGAGGTTGGAGGCCGAGAACGCGAGATTGCGCGAGGAGCTAGAGAGGCAGAACGTGGAGCACGACAAAGCTGTCGAAGAGGTGCATCGCAGCTACAAGCGGGAGATTATGCTGATGCCGCGCGCGGAGCTCGTGCGTCGTAGCCGGCGGGGGATCTAAGATGGCCGAGATCATGCACTGCTACCGGCACCCGAATAGGGAGACACGTGTCTCCTGCGCGACCTGCGGGCGGCCCATTTGCACCGAGTGCATGCGGCAGACGGCTGTTGGGATCAAATGCCCCGACGACGCCCGTCTGCCTCGCGGCGCCCGTGTTGGCGTGATGAAGACGGATCAGGTAGTGAAGGCCTTACTCGGCGGGATTGTGGTCACCCTCGTGGGCATCCCAGTTGCTTATGTGTTGCTGACCTTTGGTGGGATACTTACCTTCTTGCTCGCGATCGCCGCCGGTTACGGAGCGGGCACCTTGGTCTATCGTGCTGGTGGCCGCAACGGTGGGCCACTGGCGGTGGTCGTCTCGGTGGTAGCGACTTTCGTGGCCTTCTCTATATTCATCATCCCTTCGCTTCTCGCCGGAGCGTTCGCCATCGGTGAAGTCCTCCCGATGATTATCGCCTGTATCGCAGCAGGGTTCGCTGGTCGTGGTGGATACTAAGGGCGGTTTCATAGGAATCTCGTAGACTTGAGTAAGCTCTCGCAGAACGCGTGGGAGGCGGTGGAGGGCTCAGGAGCTTGCCCGGCATAGCGGCGTTCTTCTTCTGATCAGTGTTGATCCGCTACAAGATGGGTAAGATGGAGTGCTTTGGGGCAGCGCAAAGAGGGTTGACAAGCTTTTCATGGAAGGCGACGGTTCCCTGAGAGCCTACTCCAAGAGCTTGCTCGCCAAGCACGGATGGGACCTTTCCAGCCTCGCTAGGGACGGGGAGCTCGTCCCCGTTCACTACCCTGTACCGGTAAGACTATCCCTGTAGAATCGCTTAAACCTCGGCATTCTGGACTATCGGCGAACCGGCCCCTGCACCAAGTCCCCATATAAAAGCCACAAAAGATGTCGAACATAACTTAAGAACAGGTAACTTAACCTACAGATAAAACCCAACTTAACCCCAAGGTGAAATTAGACTTAATGTAGAGGTTAAGCTCTAAAAAATACTTTCAGAAACCCTAGCGTAGTCTCAAGAGGCGTGCTAGGGTTGGTAGGCATGAGAGAGGACATGGAGTACATCAGCGGAGTGTTGGACGAGTTAGAAGCGATTGTGCAGGACGCTTCCAGGGTACCGATGCGCAAGGGACGGGCTGTAATCGACCGGACCGACTTGCTCGTGATGTTGGACGAGCTTCGTGGGACTCTACCCGGGGAGTTATCGGAGGCCGAAGCCATACGCAGGGAGTGTGCAGCGATCGTGGCGTCTGCGGAGGAGGAGGCGCGCAGGATAGTAGAGGAGGCGCACGAGCAGGCCGAGGAGAGGGTCGTGGACACGGAGCTGTACCGGCGTTCGCAGCGGCGGGCGGCTGAAGGCATAGATCGGGCGGAGCGATACGCCCGAGAGATACAGGGTGGTTCCGAGGTGTACCAGGACCGGGTCCTGAGCCAGCTCGAGAGCTGGTTCCAGGACTCGCTCAGCTCTGTTGGGGAGTCCAGGCAGGAGCTGGGCAATTCTCCCGTGCGCCGGACCCCCATGCCCACCGCGGAGACGCCGCCACCTGCCGAAGAGAACGGGCACGGCTGGCGCGCTAGCTCGGCTTAGGGAGCAAGGCTGGAAGGGCACCTGTCGAGTGTTCGTCACGCCTTGCTCCTTGCCCAATCTCAAGCCTGGCAGACCGTAGTGCACCATTGTTCATCCTGTCGTCCCTTGTCAACTTTTGGGGCTCAGCTGGTGGCTTTTGGCCTGTAGGAAGAATCCTGACGGGATGCTCGAGCCTCTCGACGAAGGTGGTCACGCCGGTTCTGTAGTAAGCATTTAGCTCGGCGGTTGCCGCCGGAAACTCGGCATCGAGTGACTTTCCAAGTCGTCAGGGTTCCCCTTGTTCTCCGCATTTTTCGCATGTTTATTCGCGTTGTAGAGGCACGGCGGCAGTAAGAGGCAGGCTAGCGGCACGCTCGTGGCCACACACTTTCCCAGTGAGTTCCGTGGGCGAGGTTCTGCGCCGTGTAAGTCTCAAACGGGTCCCGGTAGTCCCTTTCACCAGGCAGTGGAAGGAGAAGAGCGTGCGGCCGGGACAATGTCGAGGATGGTGAAGGGACTGATGCACACTCACCATCTTCGCCGCAAGTGAGAGAGGCCGACGACGCTAGGGTTAGTAAGATATAGGAGGCCAAGGATCAACGAGGAGATCGCGGCACCCGAACGCGCGTATCGAGCCAAGGGGGTGGCGAGGTCTCGGACAGCCTTACTGGTCAGTAGGTCCTGGGGGAGACATCGTAGAGTGCAGGGCATCGAGGCGAAGGTTCATTTCGTCGAGGTCTGCGTTCAACTTGGCGGCCGCCTCCTGGGCGGCACCCCCGCTTTCTACTGAGACGCGCACGATCCGTGCCCGGAGGGTCAAGAGCTTCTCGAAGGTGCCGGAGATCTCCGCGTCCGCGACGCGCAGTTCGTTCTCCAGTTCCGCGAGGTTGGCGTCCCGGTCTTGGCGTGGAGCACCTGGGCGGGTCTTGAGGTCCTGGATCGCGCCGGCTACCTTCTCCCGCTTGTGTGCGACGTCCACGAGGCGTTCGGCTACGCCATCAAGCTTTGGGACCGCGTCGTCTAGGACGGCCTGCGCGACATCACCCGACTCCTGGATGGCAACCATCGTCCGCCGGTGGACCTCGAGCGCCGCCTCCACCTTCTGGCGGGTCTCCCCACGTGGCAGCCAACGGGCGCGTCGCTCGGGGGAGATATCCCTATCTTTGAGAGCTTCGGATCGCATCCTAGACCCGCTCTCACGTCTCTCGAGGACGTAGTTCCAGAACAGCGGGTCGCGGGCTGCCAGGAAGACGAGGACCGCATAGGTCACGAGGGTCAGGGGGATCACCCACCACGCCAGGGTCAGCGCGAAGAAGATGCCTCCGATCACGACGACGAGCAAGCTCATCGGGCGCAGGAACGCAGCTCGTCTCACCAGCTGCCGGTCCTCGGGCGAGAGCCGCTCCACGGATGAGGGCTGCTCCCCGGTCTCACCGGGCCGATCTGGTCTACGCATCACTTCTCGCGTCGTGCTCCGCGTCGCGTTCCTGATCTTCTTCGAGGAGGGTCAGGCGCACCTGACTACCCAACTTCAACGCTAGGGCTCGGGTAGCGTTGCCCTGGTTCACGGACAGGCTCAGGCGCTGGTGGGAGTCTGGCACAAGGACGAGATCCCCGACCTTCGAGTGACCGAAGGTCTCGACGTAGCGGACTGGAATGTCGCCTCTCTCGCCGGCTTCGACCTTGAGCAGCGAGCCGAACCTGAAGCCGGCTTCTTTCGCCGTCGCCGAGACCCGGGCGTTGCCATAGCGGTCCACGCCAATGATGGTGGTCGCGATGCTGTTTGCGCCTTCTTTCTGCACGTAGGACAGTTCCACTTGCATAAGCGAGGCGGGATCTATCATATCCCCAAGCTGTGCTGGCTTGAGCCCGGCTGCCAGGTACGCCGCCGCGGGAGCAAAGATGTCACGACCGTGGAAAGTGTTGGAGACGGGTCGTATGTGGTACTCGGGGTTCGTCAGCGATACCGCGCTTGCGGTGCCGCCCAAAGACTCGGCCGCAGGTACCAGGAGACCGTTGTCCGGACCGACGAGAAGGGCCCCGTCTACAGTCTGTAGAGCCAGCGCACGCCTGTCGGTGCCGACGCCAGGATCGACGACGGCCAGGTAGACTGTCTCCTCGGGCATGTAGTGGGTGGCATGCTCCAGGATCTCCGCCCCTGCTACCACCCCAAAGCCCGGTACCTCATGCGTAAGGTCGATCACCGTAGCCTGTGGCGCTATCCGGAGCATCACTCCCTTGCACAGCCCGACGAAATCGTCGCCGAGCCCGTAGTCGGAGAGAAAGCAGATGGGACGCGTACCGCTCATGCCCTCAGTATAGAACGCATCATCGCGCAGCGTCTTTGGAGTTGTTCCGGACACTGCAAGGACCTTGGTATGAACCCCATTTTCCGGACAACGCCCATAGCCAACCTCTGGCTTTTAGAGCGTACTCCGCCTCGAATTCCACCGGCAATAGATATTCCAGGCTCGAGTGCAGTCGCTTTTTCATGTAGATCCCCTCTACCAACACCCGGCCAGCTTTTCCCGGCTCCTGAGCGCCTTGACGAGCGAGCTCCACCGGTGCTTGCGGCGCACGTCTATGACGAACCTCCTCGGGATCCTTCCTCGGTGCGTGCCGAGTGGAACCCTTGTGCTCTTAGGGCCGGACGATCTGTGCGCCCGAGTAACCCTCGGCATTGAGGGCGAGAATCTTTTGAATTGGTGCATAGTAATCGGCCAGGTCGCGGGCTCGTCGTATCGGCGGGCGCATCGAAAGGTCAGAGACGGCGCCGCTTATCCACATTGTAATTCGGAAGTTTAGATATAGAGTTAAATGAAGTACGAGGTTACTTAACCTGTGAGTCGAACGTAAAGACTATGACACCTATGGCTCGCGTAGCCGGCCGGATCCTAATGAGGAGATCTGGCTCATTTTAGCCATTGCCTAGAGACGACGCCGACGATCTGGGACTCCGGCTCTTTACCTTTGGGTAAGCTAGTACACGCAATGTTTCACGTTCCGGTTGAGGCTGTGAGAGAGTGATCTTAATCCTTTAGAGAGCTAGAGGTCTAGTTCAAGCACCCTCAAGTAGAACACGGTTGACGTTGTTTTGGTTGTGCAGATGTGCGAATTTGTGTCTTGTCGCTTAGTTAATGGGCCGGGCTCTCAACCGCATCGTTTTTCAACCTTACCCGACCCTTTTCATAACACCCGTAGGCAAAATTCCCTAAAGAAAGATGGGCAATTTAGCAGATGCACCGCTAGCCGCACACCTTGTACAGTTTTCTCAATACCGGGCTAGGCTTTCTTTTCCTACCTTCGCCATGTAAAAGTCCAGCCCGGCGCTTTTGTTGGGCCGGGCCTCTCAGAGGATCCCTACTTGTTTCCCTCCGGCCCCTTCGTTTGCTACCCGCTCGTAACGTCGCTTGTTTCACACTTTAGGTAGCTATCAGGGGTGGGGGTGGAAAATGCAACCGCCTGCCTCAAAGTCCAGCAAAGGACCACAAACGAATCTCCCAGAGAAACTTTCCGAAAACCCTCACAAGCAGACCAATCCCCTCGCCATCAGCCGGCTCGTCGCCACATAACTGAACGTCTCGCTAGTCTCGGTTAGCCTTTCGTAGTCCTTGCTCATTCTCCTGTCCTGATCCATCCACGGGGATATC
>JAWWQA010000283.1:0-8728 GCA_033854695.1 Rubrobacteraceae bacterium | reverse complement strand
GGCTTTATCCGTTAGAGAAACACGGAGAAGCGTTTCGTGGCTACATCTCTAGTAAGCGGCGCTATTTTTATGGTTTACGGGTGCATTTTATGGTTTACGGGTGCATTTGGTGGTAACTGGAGCAGGCGAGCCGGTGGAGTTCTCTTTAGTGGCAGGCTTGGAAGCCGACGTTAGGGTCTTCAAAGACTTGCAGCTAGATTTGCCGTGAGAAGGCACTCTCACTTGCGCCGACAAAGCCTACACTGACTACCACTACGAAGATCTGCTAGTAGAAGCAGCAGGATTGCACCTAAAAGCACACCGCAGGAAGAACTCTAAGCGCCCGCTGCCAGCGTGGGAGGAGTTTTTGAGTAAGCCGATTGGCAAGTACATAGAGATGGTCTTTAGCGGCATAACCAACCTGTTTTCCAAGAAGATTCATGCGGTCACACCGCGAGGCTTTGAGCTGAAGATCGTCTGGTTCTTGCTGGCCTTTGCTATTCAGTGCTTGTAGGGAGCAACTTGGGTTTACTAGAGAAAGCAAACGGTTCCACACAAGAAGAAGGGAGAGATGACGATGAGTGATTTTGAGAAATTCGCCCAGATACTTGACGAGTGGTTCGTAGAGGACGAGAAGAGCGAGAGCTAAGAGTTAGCCGCCACAAACCTTTGGAGGTCCTACTACTAGGCAGCGTCTAAGCAGACTAGAGCAGAGAAACTACTAGAGAGCTGGGAATACAGTGCATATAAGCTGGGAATACAGTGCATATATAAGGAGGCCGAGTGTAGGAACCCGGCCTCCTTTCGGGAGTCGATGTGTAAGGGTAGTGTGGTTAACCCAAGCTTCCTTGAAGCCAACCCGGCTGGGCAATGGCTTTTGATCGCTGCTGTCGGCGCCTGTTAAGATTCGGTTAAAAATACGTTAAACAGTTTTGCGTCGCCGCCATCAGGTAGTTATCGTGACATTAATAGAGTATGAACGCATGGCGGCCAAGGAACGTGATTCTCGGGAGGGACGAGCGAGGCTTCACGCTACCCGAGGTGCTCACCGTCGTCGCCATAATGGGGATACTCTTAGCGATAGCCGTGATCGTCTGGCTAAGGATACTGGAGCAGCGCCGGGTGGACGCCGCTACCAACCAGCTCGTCGCTGACCTCCGGCTCGCCCACACTAACGCGACGAACCAGCTCACCGACTGGCGTGTGGTGCTTGCTCCCGAAAGGGCCGACGAGAGTGCCGGACCGGACTACTATCTCGTCAAGCTTGCCGCGCCGTACCCTACGGTTCCACCTTCCACACCGGAGGTGATCGAAAGTACTCCGCGCACCTTCTCTGGCAATGTCAAGATCGTGAACATCGCGGGCCCGCTCGACAGCGGTGCCGGAGGCTGGGCTGTTGCCCCATCGGTAGTAGGGGAGACGCGCACGCTGGAGTTCAACACTGACGGGGCCATGAGGTTCTACGGGGCGGTTAGCGGATCGACCTGTGTCACCATCGACACCAATCCAGAGAACAGATTGACCGTGACCGCTGCCACCTCGCGGGTCAAGGTCAACGCCGACGCCTGCTGACGTGCTGCAGGGCGGAGAGAGCTTGTCAGCTCGGACGAGGGGGAGTCGAGTCACGGCATAGAGGTGGTTGCTGCGACTTCGAAGGGGCAAATTGCTACGTAGACGTTTAAAGAACGAAGCCGGCTACTCGTTGGTAGAGGTAATGGTTTCTATTATGCTCTTGACCATCGCCATCATCCCGATGGTCGGGATGTTCGACGCTGGCTTACGAGCCGCGGTTCTGGGCAGCAATTACGACGAGGCGCGGACACTGGCGAATGAAAAGCTCGAAGAAATCCGTACCCTACCTTACAAAAGTCCCGATCCATCCGGGGCGGGTACCGCTAATAGCGTGGTCGAAAAATTTACACCCCCAGGACCGGCGGCTGAGACCGAAGGTATCTTTACCTATATCGTTCGGACTAAGTTCGTAGACGCCAACTTAGCCAATCCTGGAAACTCACCCGCGACATCGCAGATGCGGGTGGAGATAACGGTTAGTTGGGATGAGGATAAGTCTTACACAACCATTGGATACGTGTCCGGAGGATAGCTGTGGGAGAAAGAGTGTTAAGAGAGGAGAGCGGCTTTACCCTCCCCGAGATGCTGGTCACGATGATGATCATGATCATAGTGCTCTTCGCACTCTACAGCATCTTCGATATGAGTCTTAGGGTCTTCAGCTTTGGCAACGATAAGGTGGAGGCCGTGGAGAATGCGCGGCTGGGCCTCGAGAAGATGGAGCGGGAGATAAGAGCGGCTTATCCTTACAATAAGACTGCTGCTACGCCGGATAAACACCTGTTTGATACCTGGACTTCTACAGCGATAACCTTCGGGAACGACTTCGATGGAAACCGAAAAATCGAATGTCCTGCTAATGCCGGAGAATGCGAGAAGATAACCTATCAGTTGAATTCCTCGACCCGTCAGGGGATTAACTCATCCGGTGGTGCCCCGCAGCCCGTAGTCGAGTTCGTAAGCGATGTCGATGGTGATGGTAAGGCGTTGTCCTTCGAGTATCTGGACCGGAATGGGAACATCGCGACAGACGAGGCCGGCATATATATGGTGCGTATAAAACTGGAGGTCGCCGTGGATCGCGGTATCCAGGACGAACCCGTGACCCAAATACTCGAGACCGAGGTGGCGCTCAGGAACCGGAGTAATTGATGCTTCACCGGCTCGTAAGAGAGGAATCTGGCATGACGATGGGGTTAGTGGTCATCATGATCGCGCTCATCGGGGTAATGGGGGCCGGGCTCCTGGTCTTTGTACGGAACGACCTCGAGACCGTGGTACAGGTCAATCAGGGCCAGAGGGCCCTCAACCTCGCCGACGCCGGGGTGCAGGCAGCCAAAAGACAGCTGAGTTCAGATGCAGTTCCTGCACATTACGATAGCAACAGCGCCGAAAACGTCGAATGGGCTTACGTTGTGCCGAGCGGTACTACAGCTGGAAAGACCTTGAGCCTCGATGAAGGCTCCGCAAAAGTAACCGTTCAATATCTTCTTCCTTCTACAAGTTCAGCGGAGGTAGGAAACAAAGATCACGCACCAGAACGTGTTCCAACCAATCCTCCTGGACAGACAACTTATCCTGGTGATAAGAACTACTTTAAGATCGTTTCGGAGGGGACGGCTGGGGAAGCCCGGCGCAAAGTCGAGGCAATTTTTTACACGAGCAAGCTGGACGTACCGACAGCCTATTACACTCTGAAGGACATCACCATACAGGGCAACATCGACATACGCGGCGTTAGCTTTTTCGCGAAGGGGAACATAACCAGAAGCGGTGATAACGTAACCGTTGATCGCAACACGCCTGCGCTCTACGGAGACTGGGACACCACCAAATTCGATCCTCCATCGAACCTCAATACCAGGCCGCGCAGAAGCTCTTCGGGACAATCTGTACAAGGAGCGGGATTCGCTGCCGAGGGCACGGTTGCCGATTTCGGTGGTGGTACCCGTGGAGTTTATGACTATGATCGGAATACTGCTACGAGGTTTGTACGAAAAGCAAATCCGGATGCTCAGAACGCGGCAGGCACAATCTCTTATCCCTTCAACCCGGACACCGAGTTCGACCTGGACTTTCTTATGGAAGAAGCCAAGAGGCAAGGGAATTACAAGTCTTCGCCGGTGGATATAAGCAACAGCAACTACCCGGGGTCCTCGAACGAACAAACGGTGTTCTTCGTAGACGATGGTGGAAATACGAGCAACCTACAATATAAGGTAAGCCAGAATCGCACCTCCGGGTCAAACGGGGTGGCTCAGGGAACTATCATTGTTCGCGATGGGAACCTGACCATCAACGATGCCTCCGGCGGATTTAATGGGATCATTATCGTTACAGGAGACGGAACCAACACCGGAAAATATGACAGTGGCGGTAGCGACACTGTTCAAGGTTTTGTTATTGCCAGCGGCGACATGACAATTCACGGTAGCACAGAGCCTTTCGCAGCGAACAAAAACTTCACCACCCGTCCCGGCTTCTACGGGGTGAACCTCTGGAGCTGGCGGGAGCTGTACCAGTAAAGCTAGACAAAGAGAAGCTATCTTCGAGATTGCGTTGGTGCTTCTAGGTTCCAGCATTCCTTTGGTTATACGTGGAGCGCTCCCCATAGATCCTGGCGATAGCTGCTCGCGAGTAAGCCTGACCGCTATAATGTATTGTCGTCGTGATCTCCAAAACGTCCACTGCAAGCCAACCTTGCGCCGTTTGATCCTTGTCTTGGTGCTGGTGCTCCTACTAGCCGCCGCTTACCGGTCTATGGGCTCTCCAACTACCGGTACCGGCAGCAGAGCCTTTCCCACCCTACCTGGACCAGCCCCGAACGCCGGGGATAGGGTCTCGACTTTCGTACACCAACGCTATGAAGGAGGCGGACCCTTTGACCTCTCCGACCGGGGCGTCTACGTGTTGACCTTCTGGGACACCTTGAACCGAAACAGCAACCAAGCCCAACCATACTTCTCCCGGTTGGCCGAGGACTTCGAGAGCTCGGGGGTACGTTTCGCCGCCATCTACATCGGCGATCCTCCCAAGGATACCGTACACGTCCCCTACGCCGTTCTTCAGGATGATGACGGTAGCCTGGCCGCTATGTACAACGTAAAGCGTGTACCGCGAATCTTCATTATCTCTGATGGCCGGGTCTACACGGTCCAAAACACCTTCCTCCCGGAGAATTACGAGCTGCTGCGAGGGGCTTTGGAAGAGCTCGTATCGCAAGATGAGTGAACGCACGAAGGCAGACTCCTCCTGGCTGTAGCATCCGAGATGTCGTGATGCACCAGTAGGAAGAGCCGGAGCCCCGATAAGGAGTCCGGCTCGCTGAGACCTTCAATAACACTATAGGTAACCCGCCCCGTATATACAAAACTGTGTATTCTTCTCGTAAGTCGGAGGAGCTTAGTTAGTAAGCCGTTCACAGGACAGAGAGGAATAGTTCTCAGTGACCAAGCAGGGTGCCAGTTCGGTTATATGGCGAGAAGCGATAGCGGTCATTCGTCGATACCCTTTGGCGACACTCATACCGGCCGCGGTGCTAGGGACGTTGGGGGAAGCTCCAGTTTACTTCATAGAAGACCGCCCCGTTTTGGACCAGGTGGTGACATATTTGACCGCGGCATTCGCGTACTATCTCTATTTGGCTTACGCTGAGCAGGTCTCGGCAGAGGCCGAACGAGGAGTAGATCGCATTACGTTGCGCGACATGCTTCACTTACTGCGGCAAGCCATGCCCTTTGTACCGCGCGTGCTTGTAGCTGCGTCGGTCTCATTCTCGATTTCGAATTTTGCGACTGGCCTGCTAGTACTCCCAGGGGCATGGCTTTTTACGCGCTGGTCCTTGTCTACTCCGGTTATAAGCAACGAGGATTTGGGGCCGGTGGCAGCCTTGAAGCGCAGCAACGAGATCGTGCGGGGACACTTCTGGTTTATCTTTAAGACGGCCACCCTCGCCTTCGTCTTGGAGGAGGTAGTCGCCCATACAGGGGAGTGGGTGGGACTCTTAGTTACGGGCTCCAACACTTGGGGAGAGTGGATAGGCGGTTCGATACCTGCATCGCTGATCATGCCGTTGGCTGCCCTCACCACCTCGATAGCTTATGTGCGCCTTACAACGTGTGCACAGCCCCTTGATCGTGTGTGAGATGGAAGTCATCCGGGATACGGCTTTAGTTCTTTTCGCGCCGCGGGTATCCGCTTCCTCGCGTGTAGTAAGAGAACCGTCCATCGCCGGCCGCGATTACCTTTCTTCGAAACCCTCCGCCTCTATGAGGCCCTCCCGAATGGCGTAGAGGACGGCCTGGGTCCTGTCGTAGACGTGAAGCTTCTTGTAGATATTCGAGACGTGATTCCTCACTGTCTTCTCGGAGATTGCGAGGTCGCGGGCTATCTGCTTGTTGCCCCGGCCGCGCGCAAGGGCTTTTACGACCTCGAGCTCCCGGTAAGTGAGGCTTGGTGCGGAGGGCTCCTGGTCGGCTTCCTCGAAGGCGAGGAGCATCTTGCGGGCGATCTCCGGGGCCATGATGGTGTCGCCGGCGTGGACGGTCTTTATGGCGCGGGAGAGGTCCTCGGGTGTGCAATCTTTGAGGAGGTAGCCGGTGGCGCCGGCCTTTATGCCCCGGAAGACGTGCACGTCGTCGGCGTGTACGGTGAGGATGAGGACTTTGGCATCGGGGAGGAGGTCCCGCACCTTGCTCGTCGCCGTGACACCGTCCATGACAGGCATGTTGATGTCCATCAGGATCACATCCGGCTCCAGCTCCTGGCACATCTTGACGCCGCTCTTCCCGTCGTGAGCTATGCCGATTACCTCCATATCCGGCTGTGCCCCAACGATCCGCCCGAGCCCGTCGGTAAAGAGGGGTTGGTCATCTACTATGGCAACCCGGATCACTGCTCCTACCTCCGCCGCTTCCTTGGTCCACCCTACTACCCCGAACTTTACCACCCCCCGGCCTCCCTGGCCAAAAACATCCGGCCTGCAAGCACAACGAGACGCCTTCAACCTTAACTTTTCCTTAATCCCGCTACCCTTCTAGCAGGAAGCCTCCGAGTGTAGATTTTGTTGCTAGAGTAATAAATATGGTGGGAAAGGGCTTTGATCGCTCTAGTAGAATTTTAGTTCTATGCGATAGCCGTCGGGGTCTCTGACGTAGAGGGCCGGTCCGTCCCCGCGAGCTCCGGTGATACTCTCAAACTCCTTTTCGACTTCAACGCCCTTGCTTCGCAGGTGCTTCGCCAGTTCGTCCGGGTTTGTGTCCTCTACCACGAGTGCAAGGTGATCATAGCCTCCGGTGGGTGGGCGCTTGAACTCTGGATCCGGTATCAGGTGCAGGATGAAGTTCTCGGTGACCCGCAATGACACGATGGGACGTTCGCCGCGACGATATTCTTCGAGGCCGAACGGTTCCAGGCCCAGTATGTCCCGGTAGAAGCCGAGCGAAGCCTCCAGGTCCCTTACCCGCCAATTGGTGTGGTCCGCACTGACTATCTGCAAGCTCTACCTCACCACTCTAATCTTTGTGTGCTGCTTCAGCCGCGCCCTCGCCGAAGACGAGACCGCCTTCGTCTACCGGCGACGCTGTGGGGCGGGAGACGCCGGCTTCGGTGAGGCGCTTGTCCTGCTGGTAGCGGCGGATGGCAGCCTTGAGGGTGCCGAGGCCCAGGGTGGCACATTTGGGGCGGCTCGCCACGATCTGGCGCCCGAGCTGTTCGATCATCTCGTTATAGTCCATTGCCAGGACCTCATCCATCGTGAGGTTGCCCTCGACGACTTGCTCGAGCAGCATGCTCGAGGCCGCCATGCTGATGGTGCAGCCCTCTCCCTCATAAGTAACATCGGCTATGTGCTCGTGGTCTTCCGCACCCTTGAGGTAGACCGTCACCACATCGCCGCAGCCCGGATTGCCACCAGGCATCGCCACGTCCGCGTCCTCCAACGCGCCCCGGTGGCGGGGTTTCTGGTAGTGATCCAGAAGTATCTGTATCTGTAGCTGCCGATCCAACGCCTTACCTCTCTATGGGAGCACGCACAGCATTGCCCCACTCCGTCCAACCTGCGTCGTCCAGGTGCTCGGCGACCCACTCGGTTGTGACGAGAGCCGCCGGATGTACGTAGCCCTTGCTCGCTATCTCCTGCTCTACGCCCTGAGACATCTGCGCTCCTTCTGAATGAAACTTGCTAACTAATACACCCTCGATTGTACCGTATAGGCATATGTTCGCAGGAGGGATCGAAGCTTGCCCGGCTCCTGTCCGACATCGGCAAGTTCGGCGTCTCGAAATACGTCTGTAACCGCAGACTTTCTCGAATACTCTCCCAATACCATCCCACCAATTGTTACAGCTTGATACAATAACAGTATGAAGATAGGAATAGTCGGACTGCCGAACGTCGGCAAGTCCACGGTGTTCAACAGCCTTACGCGGGCGGGGGCCGAGGCCCAGAATTACCCATACACCACGATAGACCCTAACCTCGGGGTCGCGGTGGTACCGGACGAGCGGTTAGACGCGTTGGCGAAGGTCATACAGAGCAAACGGGTCGTGCCGGCGACGGTCGATTTCGTTGACATTGCAGGGCTCGTGCGGGGGGCGAGCAGGGGAGAGGGGTTGGGAAACCAGTTCCTTGGCAACATCCGCGAATGCGAGGCGATAGCGCATGTCGTCCGCTGCTTCGAGGACGAGAACGTGGTGCACGTGCACGCTGGCGTGGATCCTACAGGGGACATCGAGACTATAAATACTGAGCTTTTGCTCGCGGACCTTGGGAGTGTCGAGAGACGGCTCGAGCGCGTGGGCCGGGCTGCCAAGAGCGGGGACGCGAAGCTGAAGGCCGAGGCCGCGGAGCTGGAAAATCTCGTGCAGCACCTGTCGGATGGGAATCCGGCTCGGACTTATCCTCCGTCGGAGGCGCTACTCGAGGTCTTGCGGACTTTGATCACGGCGAAGCCCACCCTGTACCTGGCGAACGTGGACGAGGAGTCAGTCATCGACGGGAACCACTACAGCGCCGAGGTAGAGAAGCTTGCCGCCCGCGAGGGGGCCGAGTCTGTGCGGCTCTCGGCGAAGCTAGAGGCCGAGGTCGCGGAGCTGCCGGAGCCAGAAGCGCGGGAGTACCTGGCGATGGTCGGGGTCGAGTCAACCGGCTTCGAAGAGTTCGTCCAGGCAGCTTATC
>JAWWQA010000282.1:0-2750 GCA_033854695.1 Rubrobacteraceae bacterium | reverse complement strand
AAGGAGCCCTTCCAGGTACCGCACGACCTCGTGGTCGCGCTCGGTAGTCGTGGGGGAGTTCAGGATCACCGTGTCCGAGAGCACCGCCGCGAGCAGCATCTTCGCCGTCGACTCCTCAGGTCTGAGGCCGTTCGCCTTGTAACGTTCCACGATCAGGGTCGCCGTCGAGCCGACGGGATCGAAGGTAGCGGGGATGGGAATCCTGGTCTCGACGTTGCCTATGTGATGGTGGTCGAGGATCTCCACGATCTGGGCCTGCTCTACACCAGGGACGCTCTGACCTCTCTCGGCGTGGTCGACGAGTAAAATTCGCCTGGGCTCGGGGTTCAGGAGATCCGTCCTGGTCACTATACCCAGAGGCACGTTGTTATCGTCCACGGCGAGCGCCGCTCGGTAGTGGACTCCCATAACCTGGCTGGTGATCTCCGTGATGAGCTCCTCGGGATGCACAGTCAACGGGTTCTCGGTCATTACCTCCCAGCAGGGCACCGAGAGCTGTATCATCCGGCTGGTTACGTAGGAGTCGAGCGGAGAGAGCACGACTGTAGTCCCCGCCTCCTCTGCCATCTTCAAGACTTTATCATCGGGCCTTATGCCGTTAGAGATGACGATGACGCCTACACCGAGCTCTATCGCCCGGCGCTGGCCCTTCGGCCGGTCACCAATCACTACGATGTCCCCAGCTTCCATCTGCTGGCCCATCGTAGCGACGCTCATCGAGATCACCCACAGCTTCCCCGCCGTTTGCTTGTCCTCCCCGGTGAGAAGCTCACCCTCCAGCACCTCCACCATCGAGCTAACCGAGACCGGGGTTCCGGCGAAGGTCGAGGCTTCTCTCGACTCCCGGATATACATGCGCGCGAGGTTTCTTTCGGTTACGAGACCGATGAGCGCGCCGGTGTCGTCCACGATGGGCACCAGGCTTATGCCCCTCTGCGCCATCGCGAGCCCGACGTTGCGCAACGGGTCATCCCTACGAGCGGTCACGATGTCCTTGCTCATCACGTCCTTGACCCGGAGCATGATGTGCTTTAGGAGCTTGGGCTCTCTTGCCTCGCTCTTCTCGAGCACCCACCGTGTCTGGGCGTTCACCTCTCCCAGGCGCGCCGGAGCGTAGACGTTGTCCGGGTCGAGCCTGCCTTTGAGCTCCGCATACCCGATCGCCGACGCTATCGTGTCCGTGTCAGGGTTTTTGTGCCCTGTTACATAGATGTGTGGCATGGAAACTTCCCCTTCTAGAACCTCACGCCTTGCTCAAGGGCGCCAGCTCCGGCACGAAGATCCTCTCCTGAGAGCCGAACCGGATGACGAGCTTCCCATCCTGCACCTCGACTACCTCCCCCACACCGAACTTGGCGTGCCGTACCTTTTCCCCCGCACTGAAAGCGGCGGGATCTCCTGCCCTCTCCGGAGGCCCTCCGCGCCGCGGTAGAGCACCACCCCATCCGCCGCGCCCCGAAGAGCTTCCCGGCACCGTCCCGGCCTTGAACCTCTCCGGGATCTCCGAGAGGAAGCGCGAAGGCATCTGATACTCCCGCTCGCCGTAAGTCGAGCGTATCCGGGCGTACGACAGCGTAAGCGTCTTCCTCGCTCGCGTGATCCCGACGTAGCACAGCCTGCGCTCCTCCTCCAGGTTCTGATCGTCCATAGAGCGCGCGTGCGGGAACGTCCCTTCTTCCATCCCTACCACGAAGACGTGGTCGTACTCGAGGCCCTTGGCATTGTGGAGCGTCATCAGCGTGGCCCTGCCCTCGCCCGTGAGCTTGTCCGCCTCCGAGTAGAGCGCCTGCTCCTGCAAGAACCCGTCCAGCGTCGCCTCTGGTTCGATCCGCTCGTACTCCGCTGCGGCGTTCACGAGCTCCTGCAGGTTCTCAAGGCGCGACTCGGCCTCCACCGTGTTCTCCGCCCCGAGCTCCGCCTTGTAACCCGACTCATCGAGCACGGCCTCTATAAGCTCCGAAGGCGAAATCTCCCGCGCCGCGACCCGCCAACCCTCGAAGAGGTTCCGTACCTGAGAACAAGCCTTGCGTGCCTTCCCCGTGAGCCCAACCTCGTCCGCTTCGGTCAAGGCGTCATACAGGGAGATACCGTTCCGGGAAGCGTACTCCGAGAGGCGGGCGACGGAGGTTGCTCCGAGCCCTCTCTTGGGGACGTTGATGATCCGCTCCAGCGAGACCGAATCGTCTTTGTTGGAGATCACCGATAGATAAGCCATGGCGTCTTTGATCTCCGCCCGCTCATAGAACCTGACGCCCCCGACGATCTGGTACGGCACCCCCTCGCGCACCAACACGTCCTCCAACGTCCGGCTCTGCGCGTTGGTCCGATAGAAAACCGCGACGTCTCTCAAAGAAGCTCCGGAGTCCACGAGCCGCAAAATCTCCGAGACCACGAAGCGCGCCTCCGCATAGTCGTCCGCCGCAGTGAAGACCCGGATACGCTCCCCCTCCTCCCCGGCCGTCCACAGCTCCTTCGCCTTGCGTGAGGCATTGTTCGCCACCACCGCATTCGCCGCATCAAGAATTGTCTGGGTCGAGCGGTAGTTCTGCTCCAGCTTGACGACCTTCGCCTCCGGGTAGTCCCGCTCGAAATCCAGAATGTTCCGTATGTCCGCTCCTCGCCACGAGTACACTGACTGATCGTCATCACCCACAACACACAAGTTACGGTGCGCAGCAGCCAAAACGTTCACGAGCCGGTACTGGGCGTGGTTCGTATCCTGATACTCGTCGACGTGGATATACTTGAAG
>JAWWQA010000281.1:0-5765 GCA_033854695.1 Rubrobacteraceae bacterium | reverse complement strand
GCGCAAGAATCTGTTCGACCTGCGCCGAAGCGCGGTGGTGCATAACCTGCACGTCATAGCCCACACGATGCCCGACGAGCAGCAAGCCACCGTTGCCGCTTGACTACTCGACCGGTGCTCTAGCGCCAGGACCCCGGCCCGCTGCTCCAGAGTAGACGGGAGATTAGGGCTGATTCCCCGCTCCATAATTTCGCCGCAGCCACTGGATGTACGAGCGTTGGTGCTCCGCCCAGCCATCTATGATGCGGATCATCGGTTCGCCCAGCGGACCCCACAACCTCCAATAATCCTTCGCTTGTTTTTCGAAGGCGTTTACCATCTGCTCGTAGCCGTCGAGTCCTTGTAGGGCCTCGGCATCTTGTGGTCCCTGCATCGGCACCCTTCCAAAACGTGATAGTTGCAGTTTGAGGGTACCTTACCAGTAGATGGTTGGTTAGGCCAAACAAAAAGGCCGGAGCCCATGATAGAACCCCAGCCTGGTAGTTAGTAGGACGACGCTTTTGCTATCCGTCGTCGGTTCTGTGGTGCCAGACCTCATCAGTGAGGTAGCCACAGAAAAAGCCTCCTACCTCGTCCGCTCCAGGATCTTTCCTGTAGAGAAACCCGCCAGGAGTAAAGTAGTAGATATTCTCTCCAACCCAGAACTCCTGGTATGGGGCGAGGACCTCATCCGTGTAACGCTCAGTATCATTGAGGCACTCGAGGATTTCCTCGACCGTGGCATCGTGTAGCATCGTTGCTTCCAATTCATACTCCTTTCCCTTGAGTCTTTATTGCAAAGCGCTACAAAGGTATACATTGGATTACTAAGAGTTGGGTTAACGTAGAGTAAGAATCAGGTGAGAAATTTGCTAAACACCGATTGATTCCTAGTGTCCCAAGTCTGTTGAATAGTTGGGAAAGATAGCCACTCCATGAGAGACCAGACATGACCCAGAGAGCGCTTCAAGGCCACCTTAACCGCCTCAAGGGTGTCGAAAACCGCCCCGACGACGACCTCGACCATGCAGCCCTTCTTGCGCCTCTTACTACGCACGGCGGTGGCTTAGCACAGATCTTTGGGCGCCACCTTGTAGGGCGCCTTGGGACGGCCCGCTCGCCCTGTACGCTCTGGCACCACTACTGTTTGGCCGTAGACCTCCAGGATCGCCGTCTCGTAGGCAGGGTATGCATCGGTGGTGATCAGAGACGCATCATCCGGCCCCCCGTGCGACGGTGGAAGTCCTTAACTACCACCTCGACATCATTCTCGGCCGTGCGTTTGCCAGGCACGACACTCAAGACCAAGCGGTGCTCGGGGTCGAAAGCCACGTGGTCCCAGCACTACTCCCCCTTGTGGTCATCCGCCGGATCGGAGTGATCACGGTGTTTCTCCTTCTTGGCCACAAACGAGCACTTCTCGTCGAACTGGACTTCTTTGGTCTTGGAGGGGAAAAGCCACGAGGAGCTCGTCGTCGTGGGCTCGCAAGGCGTCGTGCTCACCTGCTAGCCTGCTGTAGCGGGTTATGGTGTCGCGATGCACGCCCACGAGCCGCTCGGTCTTGCGTACTACGCCGCAACCCTCGTTTATGTGCTCCAAGACCGAGACGATCTTCTCCGGAGGCAGTTGCGCTCGGAAGAAGTTAAAAGGCTCTACGGAAGTTCGAAGCATCGAGTGGGAAGGTTATAACTCAGCGGCCTTATCTGCAATGAGCTTAGGACACCAGGGAAAAAGCCGGCGACTAAGAAAGAAGCAATCGGGCGCCGACGAAGACGAGCATAATAGCGAGGATGATCGTGAGCGGCTTACCCGGCAGCCTCGGGGCCAACCGGCTACCGATGAGCACACCGGGAATGCTCCCTAAGAGGAGCGTCCCGGCCAGGGTGAAGTCCACGTTGCCGTGGAGCATGTGGGCGAGGCCGGTGACGAGCGAGAGAACGGTGGCGTGGGCGATGTCGGTGCCGACGACGACGGCCGGGGCGAGGGGATAGAGAAGGAGCAGTATCACCGCCATCACGCTCCCGGAGCCTATGGAGGTTAGCCCCACCAGGTAGCCGCCGGTCGCCCCGAAGAGGATGGTGAAGAGGCGGCGCTTGCGGCTCATCCTGGTCTTGCCGTCCCAGACCGTCTGGCGACCCTTGACCCACTTCTCAGGCATGAAGGCCTTGAAGATGAGCGAGGCGCCAACCAGGACGAGGGTCGCGGCGATGATCGAGACCATGATGTTCTTAACCGTCTCGGCGTCGTAGGCGCCCTTGATCCACTCTAAGGTCTGCACCCCCAGGAGGCTGGCCGGAATGCTTCCAATCCCCAAAAAGAGTGCGACCTCCAGGTTCACCGAGCGCTGCCGGTAGTGCTGGACAGATCCGGTCATCTTCGTCACGGTCGCGAAGACCAGGTCGGTTCCGATCGCGGTAGGCGCGGGCACCTGCATGACCGCGACGAGGAACGGCGTCATAATGGAGCCGCCACCCACCCCCGTCAGCCCGACCAGAAAGCCGACGAGGAGGCCAAAGAGGGCGGGGGCGATCTCGACGCCGTAGATCAAGAGGCCCGGCGCTTAAGCTCCTCGGCTGGCTTGAGGTAACCGAATTCTTCGAGCTTCGCGATGACCCTCTTCGCGCTCTCCTCGGGCTCCTCCTCATTCGTCCTGAGGGTGAGCTCGGGCGCCGCCGGCGACTCGTAGGGGTCCGAGACGCCGGTGAACGCACCGATCTCCCCGGCGTACGCCTTCTTATACAGGCCCTTGACGTCACGCTCGGCGCACACCTCGACCGGGCAATCGACGAAGATCTCGATGAAGTCCTCTCCAATGTCCCAACGTACCTGGTCCCGAGCCTCCTTGTACGGCGAGATGGCCGAGACGATCACGGGGACACCGTTGCGGGTGAGGAGCTTGGCCACGAACCCGATCCTCAAGACGTTCGTGTCCCTGTCCTCGCGCGAGAAACCAAGACCCTTCGATAGGTTCGTTCGGACGATGTCCCCGTCCAGGACCTCGACATGGCCGACCCGCTGCCGTAGCTCCCTCTCGACGATCTCGGCGACGGTAGTCTTGCCGGCACCCGAGAGCCCCGTAAACCACAATGTGAACCCACGGTCGAGCTTCGTTCCGTTCTCCATGCTAATTCTCCTTTGCTGCTTTCTTAGGACTTCTCTTCGTATACTCGAGGCTGCTTGATCATCTTCTCTTCTTCCCGCAGGCCTTTTATGAGGACCTCGACGACCTCGGGGCGACTGAACTCCGGCGGTGGGTACTCGCCCCTGGAGAGCATCTCTCGCACCCGTGTGCCGCTGAAGAAGACGTGCGAATCTCTGCCGTGCGGGCAGGTCTTGGTGGTCGCCATCCCCTCACAGTTCAGGCAGAAGAAGGCGTGCTCGAAGCGCAGTGGTGTTATCCCGAGCTCCTCGGGAGTGAATTCGTCGAAGATGTGCTGGGCGTCGTAAGTACCGTAATAGCTACCTACCCCGGCGTGATCCCGTCCGACTATGAAGTGGGTGCAGCCATAGTTCTTGCGGCACATGGCGTGGAAAACCGCCTCCCTGGGCCCCGCGTAACGCATCGCCGCCGGGAAGACCGCCAGGACCGTTCGCTGCTTCGGGTAGTACCGGTTCAGGATCACCTCGTACGACCTCATCCTGACCGCCGCCGAGATGTCGTCCGACTTGGTCTCTCCAACTAACGGGTTGAGCAAGAGACCGTCCACCGTCTCTAAGGCGCTCTTCTGGATGTACTCGTGCGCCCTGTGCACGGGGTTACGGGTCTGGAAGCCCACAACCCGCCTCCAGCCTCTCTCGGCGAAGATCGACCGGAGCTCCTTTGGCTCGTAGTAGTACCCGGGAAACGGCCTGGGATTTGGCTCCTCGTCGAGGAGCGTCACCTCGCCGCCAAGCAGGGTGTTCCCCTGACGGTACAGAGCGGCGACACCAGGATGGTTCTCGTCGTCCGTACGGTAGACCGCCTTCGCCTCGCGACCCTTGTCGTAGGTGTAACGATCCGTAACGATCACGGTGGCGACTATACGCCCCTCGCCGTCAGTGATCGCAACCTCGTCACCCTCTCCGAGCCCGTTCGCCTCGTCCTCGCTCGCGGAGAGAACGATGGGCATGCTCCACACGAGGCCATCCGAAAGATGCATCGTCTCGACGACGCTCTCGTAGTCCTCCCGGTCCATAAAGCCAGTAAGCGGCGAGAACACGCCTGTCGAGATCATCTCCAGGTCCGAGAGTGTCCTGGGGCCGACCGGTATCCTCCGCAGTTCCTCGGCCTGCCTTAGCCTCTCGCTGCGCTCCTCCTCCGGGACCCGCCGGTCGACTAGCTCTCCACCGTGCGGCTCGATCGCCATGTACTCCGTCGCGGCCTTCATCGGCACGCTCCGGAAGAAGCGAGCTTCGGCTCCTGCTTCTCGCGTCGTTGGGGCAACCGCCGCTGTACACGTCCGGCGAGCCCGGCGACGCAGTGGTCCCACGGCCGCTCCCCCATCACCCAGAGCCGGATCTCCCCAGCGTACCTACGGGTTATCTGGAGGAACCTCTCGCGGTCCATACCGGCCGCTTCGAGCTCCGCACCCCACTCCTCCCAAAGCAGGCCGGCCAGAGGATGTCCGGCTTCTAAGAGGCGTGCGCCCTCCTCTGGGGAGTCCTCGAGCAGCGCGCGTGTCTCGGCGCGTGGTTCTCGCGGCTCGTCGGGCAAGGAGAGTTCTGCGCGTATGTCTTTCAACTAGTACCTCACAGCGTCGTGTTCGACCGGCGCCCGATCCGTCCCGGAATAGCTCTCCAGGTGCTCCTCGAAGTCTATAAACAGAGGAGCCTCGGGGTCAAAAGCCCTTTTGAGGCTGTTGAACGCGATCCTTTTGTCCAAAGCGTCTAGCTTATCCAAAGCCTCCGGCTTGTCAAGCTCCCGCAGCTCCATTTTTTCGCGCACGTGCTCGAAAGCCGCCAGGCCCTCCTCGCTCCGGATCAGGACACTCGAGTATCCATCGACGCTGCCGACGCTACCGACCGAGATGTCCGCCGCGTGTCCCATAAAGTCAGCGCACTCGTCGCAGCCTTTGAGGGCTGCCCCATGGAAGTCCCGGATCGGCTCCTTGAAGATCGTCTCACCATTGAGATCCTCCACGATCATCTTCCCGCGCATGACGTCTACCCGGCCGACGTTGTCCAGATCGACACCGCGCTTGTCACGGATCTCCTCCAGCATCAGCTTCTCGTAGTTGAAGCTCTTTGTACAAAGGAGCGCGATGGTCAGGGTGATAGCCTCGACCTGAGATGATCCCCAGGTCCACGGCCGGGCTTGCATGGCCTTTATCCCCTCGATCTCGCACGGCGTCCCAACCAGCGCTATCCGTGGATTGGGCGGCAGGTCGTACCCCTTGAAGTCTACGTGCCCCAACGCGAGCGTCTGGTTGTAGAAGCTCCCGGCGCACTCGCGCACCTCCTCCGGCGTGGTCGCGAGGAACGCCTCGCCCTTCCACCGCTCGGTCTCGCTCTCGCGAGCCACGAGAGCGCCATCTATCTCCCCAGCTTCGAGCAGTGAGATGAGGAGCGCGCTCACGAAGCCGCCATCCTGAACGCCCTCTATCATCGGGTTGACCCGCGCCGTATAGCTCTCGTGCACCTTACCGATTCCCTCGATGGTCCGGGCCTCGCCGTTGCCGGTGATCTTCCACGTCGACTCGTACTGTAGACCGCCCCGAGGGCAGAAGTCCCAGCACAAGGAGCAGCCCGTGCACATCTTGACAAGCGTGGGCAGGTCGTCCCCACCTATGCCGATAGAGTCGGTGGG
>JAWWQA010000280.1:0-4119 GCA_033854695.1 Rubrobacteraceae bacterium | reverse complement strand
TAGATGCTTTCGGTCTAGGAGAACCTCTCGGCCCTCGCCGTCTGTGCCGTCGCTATCGCTCTGGCAGATGGTTACGTGCGCGTCTGCGTCGGGGAGGTGGAGTGGAACGTTGCGCCCGAGCCTCGGGGCTCCGGAGGGTTCGGGTGGGATCCCATCTTCGTCCCCGAAGGCCACACGGAGACTTACGCCGAGCTCGGACCCCGAAAGCACGAAGTCTCTCACCGTGCCCGCGCCCTCGAGGCCGCCCGCCAGGCGCTTCGCCCTGGGCCCGAAGCCTCGCCGTCCGGCGTGTAGATTCGCCCAGCAATTTGTGCTCCGCGCGGCATGTGACTGTTTAGCGGGGCGTGGGAGCGTGGTATTCTGTCGGTAAATCGTACCTCCGGGAGAGAAGGGGGCCGCAGTGTCGGCAGAGAACGAACACACGGGGGATGGGGGCGTGGAGACGCGCGAGGAGCCTCGTGAAGGTGGTGCGGTAGCCACCAATGGCGAGCACCTCGTTGACATCTACAAGAAGATGGTTCTGATCCGGACCTTCGAGGAGGCCACCCAGAGGGGCTTCAGGCAGGGCAAGATCGGGGGCTACCTCCACGTGTATATAGGCCAGGAAGCTGTTGCGTCCGGTTTCCTCGACGCCTTCAAAGAGGGCGACAAGGTCATCACCGCCTACCGTGACCACGCGCACGCGCTGTTGTTGGGGAGCGATCCCAAGAACGTCATGGCCGAGCTCTACGGTAAGGGGACGGGCATCGTCAAGGGCAAGGGCGGTTCGATGCACCTCTTCGATGTCGAGCGCGGCCTGATGGGCGGCTACGGAATTGTTGGCGGACACATACCCCTGGGGGTCGGTTTCGCGTACACCATGCGCTACAAGGAGACCGACCACATCACCCAGCTCTTCCTCGGCGACGGCGCGATGAGCGAGGGTGCCTTCCACGAAGCTGCCAATCTCTCGGGGCTCTGGGGCAAGGATGGGATGAACCCGTGCCTCTTCATCATCGAGAACAACCAGTACGGCATGGGTACGAGTGTCGCCCGTACTACCGCCATGACAGATCTCGCCGCCAAATTCGACGCTTATGGCATCGAGCACGAGAAGGTCGACGGTATGGACCTCGAAGCCGTTCTCGAGGCAGCCCACCGGACGACGGAGATGGTCCGGGAGAGCGGAAAGCCCTATGCCGTCGAGGCCCTCACCTACCGGACGGCGCCGCACGGGGCTGCGGACTTCTTCGAGAAGTACCGGACCAAGGACGAGGTAAAGAAGTGGCGCGAGCGCGATCCGATCGGTCTTCTCGAACACAAGCTACTCGAGAGAGACATTCTCGACGAGGATAAGCTAGAGGAGATAAAGGCCGAGATGAAGGAGACCATAGACGAGGTCGTCAAGTTCGCCGATGAGAGCGAAGAGCCTCCGATCGAGGAGCTCTACACCGACGTCTACGCCGGCGACGACGAGTATATGGGAGAGGAGTAGGCTCATGCCCGAGATGACCTACCGCGAGGCCCTCAAAGCGGCGATGACTGAGGAGATGGAGCGCGATCAGGACGTCCTCCTCATGGGCGAGGATATAGGCGTCTACGGTGGTACTCACCTCATCACCGATGGCCTCCTCGATAAGTTCGGGCCCAGGAGGGTCATAGACACCCCCATCGCTGAGCTTGGCTTCACCGGGGCGGCCGTAGGCATGGCGATGATGGGGCTCAAGCCGATAGTCGAGATGATGACCTGGAACTTCTCGTTCCTGGCGTCCGACCAGATCATCCAGCACGCTGCCAAGGTGCGCTATTTCTCCGGCGGGCAGGTGGAGGTTCCACTGGTCATCCGCGGCCCCAACGGTGGAGGCGTTCAGCTCTCCGCCCAGCACACCCACAGCCTGGAATCTTTCTACGGTCACTTCCCGGGCCTCAAAGTCGTAGCGCCCGTAACGCCTTACGACGTCAAGGGCATGATGCTAACGGCGATCCGGGATCCCAACCCGGTGATCTTCCTCGAAGCCGGAGCGCTTTATGGCACCAAGGGTGAGGTTCCTGAGGGCGACGTAACCGTACCGTTTGGCAAGGCTCGCATCGCTCGCGAGGGGGACGACGTGACGCTCATCTCCTATGGCCGACAGGTCAACTTGTGTCAACGAGTCGCCGATAAGCTCGAAGAAGAGGATGGCACGAGCGCCGAGGTTATAGACCTGCGCTCTATACGGCCATTCGACGAGGAAGCTATCGTAGAATCGGTCAAGAAGACGCACCGGGCGGTTGCGGTGCAGGAGCAGTGGCGGTGGTTCGGGGTCGCGAGCGAGGTTGCGGCGATCATCCAGGAGCACGCGTTTGACTACCTGGATGCCCCGGTGATACGGGTGAGCGGAGCGGAGGTTCCGGGTCCTTATGCCCGAAACCTGGAGTTGGCGGCCTTTCCGAGCGAAGAGATGGTGGCGGACGCGGCGCGGCGGGTGCTTTATCAGGAGGTGAGCTAGCAGTGCCTGAAGTGATAATGCCGAAGATGGGCGACGCGATGGAGGAAGGCACCCTCCTCAAGTGGCTCAAGAGCGAGGGCGACGAGGTCGAAGAGGGCGACCCGATAGCCGAGATCGAAACCGACAAGGTCACCCTGGAACTCGAAGCAGAGGACTCGGGCACGTTAGCCCAGCTCATCGCCGAGGAGGGCCAGGACATCCCGATAGGCGAGGCGATAGCCTTTATCCAGGGCGAGGGCGAAGAGGTCCCAGAGCGCGACGGCGGCGGTGGCCAGGCGGAGGCTGAAGAAGCCGAGGCTGGGGGAGCTGACGAAGGCGGCGAAGCCCAGGCCCAGACCGCCACCGAGACCGGAGAAGAGGCTCCCTCCGGCGATGGGGCTCGAACTGGCGGCGATGGTCACTTCCGCGCCTCCCCAATAGTCCGGCGTCTGGCACGCGAGAACAACCTGGACCTCTCACAGATAGAGGGCTCCGGTCCGCAGGGACGTATCGTCGAGCGCGACGTGCGGGCGGCATTAGAGAGCGGCGAGGCACCGACGGTGGATGGCCAGGTCGAGCAGGCCGAAGCCGAAGTACCCGAGGAGGCACAGCCGGAGCAGGCCGCTCAGCAGGGCTTCCAGCCCGCGCGGCTGCCCGAGCCCACCGAAGCGCCGGGAACCGAGCTAGTAGAGCCAACCCGGATGCAGCGGGTCATCGGCGAGCGGATGACGGAGGCCAAGCAGCACATCCCCCACTTCTACGCCACCGTCGAGGTAAAGATGGACGCGACGATGGCCCTGCGCAAGCAGCTCAACGAGCAGCTCGAAGAAGAAGGCTTAAAGCTCTCGGTCAATGACTTCGTGATGAAGGCGTGCGCGGTGGCCCTCAGAAACTACCCGAACCTCAACGCCCTCTACACGAGCAAAGGCATCGAGCTGCACGAGAAGGTAGACATAGCGATGGCCGTGGCGCTAGATGCCGGTCTAATAACCCCTGTCATCAAGGACGCTGGCAGCAAGGGCCTGGCGACCATCTCGCGCGAGTCTAAGGATCTGGCCAAGCGCGCTCGCGAGGGGGACTTGAAGCCCGAGGAGTACCAGGGCGGGACGATCACCGTCTCGAACATGGGCATGTTCGGCGTCGAGAGCTTCACCGCGATCATCAACCCGCCACAGGCGGCGATAGTGGCGGTGAGCAGCATCGCAAAGCGTCCGGCCTACGACGAGAACGACGAGATCGTCCCCGCGAGCATGATGAAGCTCACCTTGTCTGCCGATCACCGCATCGCCAACGGCCGGGACGGGGCACTCTATATGTCCGAGGTACAGCGCGTGCTGGAAAACCCGATACTGCTGATGGTTTAAGCGGCGCTGGTACGGAGCCCGAGCGTAGCAGGAAGCCCCTGGTTGCCCAGGGGCTTCCTGCTACGCCTGGCCAGGTACCGGGGTCCCGGTGCACCGGGCTCTGGCGAGGTCTTGTCCTCCTGCTGCTCCGGTGTCTAACCCTTCTTTCTGGCCTTCTTCTTTCGATTCCTTTTACGGGCGGGCCTGTTGGCGGGGGCTTTGCTGTTTGCGCCGGTGCTCGAGGCGGACCCATTCGAGCTCGCTTCCGGCTTGGCCTCGGGCTTCCTAGGCGCTGGCGCGTCTTCGGAGCCTTGCTCTACGGCGACCGG
>JAWWQA010000279.1:0-4225 GCA_033854695.1 Rubrobacteraceae bacterium | reverse complement strand
TTCTTCAGACTCGACGAGCCTCGAGTCTACCGGAAAACGGTTCTGGTTTTACACTGTATTTTTGTCTTTCTAGTACGAACGAGTTGCGGAGGTTGGGAAAGTCCGGTATCAGGGTAAGCTATCCAGCCCCTGGCAGGCGGTCTGATCGTGGAAGCCCCTACCTCGTAGCGGCTGGTGCGGTGCTACAACCTCCCCGAACGAACGATACCGACGAGCAGTAGAAGCCCAAGGAGGGCGGCGATGACGAAGCCTATTAGTCCTAAGATGCTCATCCCCAGGACGCGCACGCCGCTCTCGCTGAAGATACCCAGGAGCGATGAGCTTATTATGAGGGCAGCTATTAGGAAGGCGAAGACGAGCCGGTTGGCAAGGATGTCGACCTTGGAGATTAGATCGTCCAGCCCCCGGTGGCGGAACACCACCTCGATCTCGCCGTCCTTTAGCTCGTTCAAGAGGTTATAAAGCTGGCGCGGGTATTCAGCGTAGGTATCGCCTTGCACAAGCTTCCTCACGGTGCGCGCCGCTACATATCGTGGGTCTCTGAAGCGCGAGATAAGCTCTCCGGCCGCCTCCGCGGCGGACTCTGTCGCGTTCCGGCTGCCGGCGTTCCCGATTCTCCCCAGCTTCTCGACCTCAACCAGGGATTGGAATAGCTGGGCGATCTCCCCAGGTAACACAACTCTGCCTCTCCGGGCGGCTTCAAGGTTGCGAGTCCTGATCTCCGCCAGAGAATGCTCCCTCCACAATGGGCCACCGAGAGCACCAAAAGCGTCGCGCAGCTCGCGTTGTAGCACGCGGGTGTCACGTGGGACGGTGCAACCGGCGAGCGGCAGGGCTCTTGCCACGCCGTCCACGTCACCGCGCCGAGTCGCGGACAGAACCTCTGCTATTCCCCGGAGCCTCTCCGGGTCGAGACCGGACGCCTCCGTGGGATCGGCCAACCAGATCTCCCCGTCGCCCAGCACGAACCGCTCCGGGGCGAGGTCGGCAAAGAAGATACCCTCCAATATCGCCAGCCGCACCAGCTCCCCCGATGCTTCCCGGAGCCCCTCCGTTCCGAGTGGCTCCGCCTCGACAGGGGCCTCGAGCGTAAGGCATCGCCCCGTCGAGTAGCGCCGGTACACCTCCGGTATCCTCAAGGAGAAGCCTTCCAGCCCCCTCAAGCGCCGCGCAGTCTGGGCGGCGAAGAACATGTCGCGCCGTTGGGTAACATACGCGGCGAACTCCCCGACAGCGGCCACCGGATCAAGCGGCAGCTCCACGCCATCCCGGCGTCCTGCCCTCCGGCGTACCACCTCAGCGACCGGCCGCATCGCTAGTAGATCCCTCCGCACTCCCGTCCGGCACACCACCACAAGCGCAGGACGCTCGCCCGGCAGCACCGCCTGGTGTGCCTGCGTGAGCACCCCGACCCGCACCGGAACCTCTCCGAACTTCAAGAACAGCCGCTCCAGCGTGTTCCCGAGATCCCTCTCCAGAAGGGCCTGCACCTCCGCAAAGGGGACTGGCGGTACCGGGGCCGACGCCCGCGCGAGCTCCACCGTCACGTCCGGCGGAAGAACGTCGCCCCGGGCCGAGAGCACGTGCCCCAGCTCCACGAAAGTCGGTCCCAGCTCCTCCAAAGCCTGACGTAGCCGCGTCCCGATCCTGCCCACGTCTCGCTTCCGTCGCCCAAGGAGAAGCCTGCGGCCGAACACATACCCGAACCCGTAGCGCGCCCCGACCTGGGCGATCCTGGCCGCTCGCCTAGTCGGCCCCTCCGGCAACCCCCGCGTGACGTTCTCTATATTCTCCACGTAAAAAGCATAACAGCAATCAGCGAGCAGCCATTAGCATTAGTAGATAAGCCGCCAGAAGAAGCCCGCAACGGAAGCACCGGCCGTCCAGGCTACCACCGCACACCGGAATGAGAGCGCCACCTGATAAAATGAGTTACTAGCATCGCCAAAACCTGAGAGCTGCACGCTGACAACTATCGACAAAGGAGCTTATTGTGAAGTACCTCCACACCTGCTATCGGGTTCTAGACCTTGACAGGAGCATCGACTTCTACACGAACAAACTCGGGTTAGAACTCGCCCGCAAGAGCCCTGTTGGCGACGACGCGACCAACGCTTTCTTCGCCATCCCCGGCGATCCCGAGCCCCGGCTGGAGCTCACCCTCAACCACGATCGCGGAGAGCCCTACGCTCTGGGCGAGGGCTACAGTCATGTCGCCTTCGCCGTCGAAGACCTAGATGCCCTCGCCGATAAATTGGAGCAAGCGGGCGAAGTAGACTTCGAGAGCAAGCCGCACGCTATGAGCAGCGGTACTCGCATCTTCTTCGTCAAGGACCCCGACGGCTACCGCATAGAGTTCATCGAGCGAAAGTAGAAGTCCTCGAACGTGAGCGATACGCAGAATCCGACTTAAGAACGGCTGACCTCCAGCTCGCCCGCGGCCGTCCTGCGGGTGCCGGGAGACATATCCACGAGGAGGCTCGCCAGCGCATCCTCGCAGTCCTCCTCGAGGAGAAGCAGCGCGCTACTGAGGAAGCGCACTGCTACCAGGCCGAGCAGCTAGGTCTGCGCGACTTGCACACGCGGCTAGAGAACAGCGTCAACCGGGCAGGGTCCTTATCGAGGCTCCGGCCTTTTTGTTAGGTTGGTTTCTCACCGATTTCTAATTCTCCTTTTATTGGTCTCTTATCCGACATTCCGCACCCATTTCCGCAAGAAAGAGCTATTTCCCCAAAGCTACAAAAACACTTCTAAAACACTTCATTTGGCAGCTTTCTCAGCCCCTATCCTCGAGATAACCCTCGACTCAAAGTCGTAGGAGAAAGCCAATCGTACACTCAAAGGCAATTTTGAGGAGTATTTTGCTTCTGGGAAGGCCCAAAGCAGCAAGATTCGTGCCAAGATTGGCGAAATTATCAAAATCTTCAGGTAAGGGTGCGGAATGTCGGCTCTAACTCAGCTCTCGTTGTTTTCAGTGCCCATGGTACTCGTGCCCTTCGTGGCTCTCGTAGTCGTAGGCACTACACCAGCGCCATCTACACCTTATAGCCGATAGAGGAAGAAACGTAAGAAGAAAACTCACCCCCGAATGCCATTGGGTTTACTGTAGGTCGGGGAGCCTTCAACAGGTCCGTGGGTAGAGCCGACTGCACCTGCTGCGTCCGTATCGAAGCGCTCTCTCATCTGCGCCCTGGTTGCTTCGATCTGCGCCCAAGCTGCGGCAAGGGAATCGCGTACCTGTGTTACTTCACCACCTGGGCCGAAGTTCTCCTCTCCTTCCATAAGGGAGCTGAAGAAGCCGCGTCCCTGCTGCGCGCTGTCTTCGTAGAGGGGTCCGGGTACCAGTATTTCTTTACCACTTGGGTTAGTATCCTCCTCTCCATCCGTCTCAGAAAAGCCGAAGAAGGCGCGTAACCGCTTTATGTTTTCAAGTTCCTTTGTGGCGCGAGAGATCTCTTCTTCCTCCTTGGCAAGGACGGCCTCGTAAGCCTCTCGAGCCTTCCTTATCTCTCTCTCCAGGGAGCGAATGGTTTCTTCGGTCTTCTCCTGGAACTCCTTTATCCGCCTCCGGGCAAGCTCCATCTCGGAGCTGATCTGCGACACCCGCGTCCAGGTGCACTTGTTGAAGTATCCAATCTCGATATCGGCGGCAGAGAGTGTCCTTCGTACGATACGAACTGCGTTGTCCCGGGGAAAGTTCGGCGGCAAGTCGCCGATGGTCTCGACCGCAAGGTTAACGGCGTAGTCCCACGGTTGCCTCTCCTCTTCAGGCTCGCTCCTCTTCCTAGATCTTCTCGTCTCAAAGTCCTCGACCGCGTCTATCCTGGTCTCGTCTTCATCCGTACCTCTCCCGAGTATCCTCGAGAGGAAGCTGTTCCCGTACATATCTCCCCCCTAAGTGCTGCCGTAGCTTAGGCACACCATAATCCTAGCCCTGCGCCATAACGAGTGGCACAAGCATACCTACTACAATAGTCTTCTCAAGAGGCCCCCCCTCTCACTTTATTCACCATTCGAGAAGGCGTGTATGTATCCTTCCCAAAACTATGAACCCCATCTTACTATGCGGAGATACTATGCGGAGACATCCTCCTTGGCGGACTCTAGGTTCACAGACTTACTACAAGAGCCTTTTACCACAATAAGTTGGCTACTCGGACGGAAAATATACAAGAAGTTGTGTATTGACAAAAATATGGATCAATGTACACACAGGAAAACACCT
>JAWWQA010000278.1:0-5492 GCA_033854695.1 Rubrobacteraceae bacterium | reverse complement strand
CCCTGCGCAAGGTGCACCGCGATGAGATCTTCGACGCTCTCTTCGAGGAGATAGAGAAGGACGGCTGGAAGTAGCGTTCACCAAGCAACTCAGTTCCTGACGTCTGCACTGCTGAGGTGATGATGTCGCGTCGGCCGGTCATTGGCGACTACAGGCTAGGCACGTATTCGCATTTCGTGCTCGCAAAGTCAAAGTTTCACTGAAGGTGATCGGCGAGGAACCTCTCTACGCCACCAACCTTTAAGTGTGCTCGATCCGCACTGACTACTGGCGAACTTCCGACAATTCAGCGTCAAAAGTGTTCCCGGCCTGCCTACAAACAGCCAGGACCGCGTGCCTTGTAACCCAGATACTCTGCGATATAATCATTCTTGCTGTACTGGAGCAAGGGGTCCGGAGGGCCCGTTGCTTTTTTAACGTCTCGAAACAGGGAGCGACAAAAACGGCAAGATTAGACAGACTGGCGGAGGTTGTAGAGAGCGCCCTTCCGGAGGAGGCGGAGCTCGTTGAGGCCCGCTTCTCCGGCGGGCCTCTTCTCACGCTGCTCGTGGACCGGGAGGACGGCCCCGTAGACCACGAGTTCTGTTCACAGGTGCTTTACAGGGTCTCTCCGCTGCTCGAAGAGGAGGGCTACGACGGCCTCGTCGAGGTCTCTTCGCCGGGCGTAGAGCGTCCTTTGACCAAGCCCGAGCACTTCGAGCGCTACATCGGACGCGAGGTGAAGGTACGGGTTTCAGAACCTATAGATGGGCAGAGGAACTTTACAGGCACCATCGAGCGGGTAACCGAGACCGGTTTCGTACTAAAACTCTTAGAGGGGGGAGCGGAGGTGGAGCTGCCGTTCGGCTCCGTCACGCGCGCGAACCTCAAGGAGGACATATAACCAGATGAACACTGCACTATTATCGGCGCTGCACGAGATCGAGGTGGATAAAGGCATTCCCTTCGAGACGGTGAAGAATGTTCTCGAGGAGTCTCTGCTCGCGGCCTACGAGAACCGCGAGGGAGCGGTCGAGGAGGCCGAGGTCGTGCTGGATCGGGAGACCGGCGACCTTCTGGTGATGAAGGATGGTGAGGACATAACGCCCCACGACTTCACCCGCATCGCCGCCCAGGTTATGCGCCAGACTTTCTATCAGCGTCTCAACGAGGTACACAACGAGCAGCTTCTCGAGGAGTACGGGGGGCGCATGGGCGACGTCGTGACCGGCATTGTCCAGCAGGCGCACAGGCGCATGACGCTCGTTGACCTGGGAAGGGTCGAGGCGCTCCTGCCTGCAAGCGAGCAGGTTCCCAACGAGCGCTACGAGAACGGGCAGCGGATCAAGGTGTATCTCCTGGAGATCCGGGAGCCTGGGCGCGGCCCGAGCCTCACCGTCAGCCGGCGGCACGAGGGCCTCTTGAGGGGCCTGTTCGAGCTGGAGGTCCCGGAGATCTATGACGGTCTCGTGGAGATAAAGGCCGTGGCTCGTGAGGCGGGCCTGCGCTCGAAGGTAGCGGTATGGTCCAAGGAGCAGGGGATAGACCCGGTAGGCGCCTGCGTTGGGCCTCGGGGGAGCCGTGTCAGGGCCGTTGTCTCCGAGCTCAGGAACGAGAAGATAGACATTATCCAGTGGGACCCGGATCCCGCACGCTTCATCGCGAAGGCGCTCTCGCCTGCGCGCGTCAGGGAGGTCTACCTGGACGACGACGATAAGCAAGCCGAGGTCATTGTGCCTGACGACCAGCTCAGTTTAGCCATCGGCCGAGAAGGCCAGAACGCCCGGCTTGCCGTGAAGCTTACAGATTGGAAGATAGATATAAAGCCCGAGAGCCAGGCTGTTGAGTACGAGGACGAAGAAGAGGACTGGGAGCTCGAGGAGGACTCGGCGATGCATCGCTGCCGGGCGGTCCTCGCCAACGGCCGGAGGTGCCCGAACACGGCGCTGCCGGGGTCTTTGTTCTGCGGGATTCCTTCGCACCAGGCCCAGGCCGCGGAGTTCGAGGGCATGATAGAGGGCTCTTAGGGGGTTTAGATGAGCAAGCGCGTGTATGAGATAGCCCGCGAGCAATCGCTGGGTACGAAAGAAGTAATGGAACGGCTCAAGGAAGCGGGTGTCGAGGTCAAGAACCACTTCGCTGCGGTCGAGGACCCCGTCTACGAACGCGTCTTCGGCGATGGTCGAGACGACCAGGCGAACGCCCCGGCAGGTGGGGACGGTGCTCAGAACGGGCAGACGGAGGCTTCTGTGGCTACTGCCCCTGCTCCCGCCGGGGAGCCTGCTAAGGAGGATCGCAGAGGGAAGAGTGGACGCAAACGGCGCCGGGTGGTGATAGACGCGAGCGCCACGAACAGGGGTCCGCGTCCGGCGGTCGTCGAGACGGCCCAGAAGGAGCCACGCCGGGCGCCCGTCGAGGAGAAGCAAGAAGAGAAGACGGTGGCAAGGGTCGAGCCCGGAGCAACTGTCAAGGACCTAGCGGATGTTTTGGGCATTGCGCCGACGGCGATTATCAAAGTTCTGATGGCTCTGGGCGAGATGAAGACCGTTACACAGACGCTCTCGACGGAAGAGATAGAGCTCATTGCCGACGAGATGGGAGTCGAGGTCGAGATCGGTGCCGTTGAGGAGCCCGTCGAGGCGGAGCTGCCCGAGGACGCGCCAGAGGATCTCGTCGAGAAGCCACCGGTCGTGACGGTGATGGGTCACGTCGACCACGGCAAGACCTCGCTTCTGGACCGCATACGCCAGGCAAACGTTCAGTCAGGGGAGGCCGGCGGCATCACCCAGCACATCGGCGCCTACCAGGTCGAGAGCGGGGGCAAGAAGATCACCTTTATCGACACTCCTGGTCATGAGGCGTTTACCGAGATGCGTGCCCGCGGCGCGAAGGTGACGGACATTGTCATCCTCGTCGTCGCCGCCGACGACGGTGTGATGCCCCAGACTGACGAGGCTATAGAGCACGCCCGGGCCGCGGGCGTCCCGCTGGTTGTCGCCCTCAATAAGATCGACGTGCCCAACGCCAATCCGGATCGGGTCCTTGGCCAGCTCTCCGAGCGGGAGCTCGTGCCCGAGGCCTACGGCGGCGAGACGGTGACGGTTCCGGTCTCGGCCAAGACCGGCGAGGGGATAGACGAGCTGTTGGAGAACGTCTTGATAGTCGCGGAGCTCGAGGATCTAAAGGCGAACCCGAAGGCGCTGGCGAGCGGGTACGTGATCGAGAGCGAGCGCGATCCGGGCCGGGGTCCGGTGGCCACGCTCCTCATCAACCGCGGCACGCTGCACAGGGGCGATGTCGTGCTCGCTGGCACCGCCTACGGACGCGTCAGGGCGATGCTCGACTACACTGGCAAGAGGATCAAAGAGGCAGGGCCTGGAAGCCCGGTGGAGATCCTGGGTCTCTCGGGCGTCCCCGAGGCGGGTACCCGCTTCGAGGCCATGGACCATGAGCGGACCGCCCGCGACCGGGCCCAGCAGGCCGAGGCCGCCCACAGGCGCCAGGAGCTCGCCCAGGGAGGCCCGAGGCGCACGCTCGAGGAGCTCCTCGGCGAAGGTGGCGTTCAGGACCTCAACCTCGTCGTCAAAGCGGACGTCGCAGGGAGCGTAGAGGCCCTCAAAGAGGCCCTCGCGCGGCTCTCGACCGAGGAGGTGCGGGTCAACATCGTGCGTTCCGGTGTCGGTGCCATAACCGACTCCGACGTGATGCTCGGTACGGCGAGCGGCGGGATCGTGCTGGGCTTCAACGTCCGGCCTACAAATACCGCCAAGCAGGTCGCCGAGAGGGAGGGCATCGAGATACGCACCTACGACGTGATCTACAAGGCCCTCGAGGAGATAGAGGCCGCCATGCGTGGCATGCTCGCCCCCGATACCGAAGAGCGGGAGACGGGCACGGCCGAGGTTCGCGCGATTTTCCGCGTACCAAACGTGGGTGTCGTCGCCGGCTGCTACGTCACGAGCGGTGAGATCTTCCGCAATAACCGCGTCCGCGTCGTTCGTGATGGCGTCGTGATCTACGAGGGCAACATCGCCTCCTTGAAGCGCTTTAAGGACGATGTTCGCTCCGTGCGGGCTGGCTTTGAGTGCGGCGTCGGCGTCGAGAACTTCAACGATGTCAAAGAAGGCGACGTCCTCGAGTTCTTCGAGGTCGTCGAGGTCCCGAGGTAAACAGGTCCTTTGTTCTGCGCCGTACGGCTCGAGCTGGAGCTGCCCTTCGCCACGAGCCTGAAGGACAAACGCCAGACCTTGAGGTCCCTTAAAGACCGGTTGCGTCGCAAGAACGTCTCCGTCGTGGAGGCCGGATCCCAGGACCTCTGGCAGCGGGCCACGGTCGAGTTCGCGCTCGCCGCGGTCGACAGGCGAGCTGCCGAGGAGAAGCGCGAGGAGGTCCGGCGGGCGCTCCTCAACTACGAGGAGCTGGCGATACTCGAGTGGCGGGAGGAGCTTGTCAAGCTGTGAGCGGACGCACCCGTAAGGTCGAATCCCAGCTTAAGGAGATCATCGGCGAGCAGGTAGATACCCTCTCGGACCCGCGCATCAAGGGTCTCGTCACGGTCACCGGTGTACGGGTGAGCCCGGACCTGGCTCAAGCCACGGTCTTCTACAGCGTTCTCGCTGATGAGGACCTGGAAGGGGCCCGCGAGGGCCTGCAAAGCGCGGCTGGTCGCATCCAGGCTGCGGTAGGTGCGCAGACACGTCTCAAGCGCACGCCGAGGCTCCGGTTCGAGCCGGACCCGATCGTGGAGAACGTCAACAGGATCGAGGCAACACTCAGAGATATTAGAGAGACAGGAGAAGATGCAGACACGAACCAGGAATAACACGACGCGAGAGGTGGCGGACTTCTTGAAGGGCCTTACGAAGGCTGCCGTCACCACCCACACCGGGGCCGACGGAGACGCCATAGGCTCCGCAGTCGCGCTCGTGTATCTCGTACGCTCTCTGGGTGGCGAGGCCGTGTTCTGCTACGCCGAGCCCGTACCCAATTACCTTGAGTGGCTTCTGCCCAACGAGCCTCTGGCCGAGTGCCCGCCCGACCACGACCTGCTCGTGGTCGATACCTCCCGGGCCGACCGGGTAGGCGTGGCGCATGAGGGGTTGCATCCGATTCGTCTGAACCTAGATCACCATGAGGACAATCCGCTCTATGGCGAATTTAACCTCGTGGACGCGAAAGCCGCGGCGAGCGCCCAGATCATCGCGAGGCTCTACGAAGAGCTCGGCGTACCTCTAGAGAAGAGGACGGCCGAGGCGATCTATACCGGCGTCTCGACCGACACCGGCGGGTTCCGCTTCCGCAACGTCTCCCCCGAGGCTCACGAGCTAGTCGCAGACCTTCTTCGCGTGGGGGTAGTGCCGGCCGAGGTCAACGACAGGATAAATCGGACCGGCACCGTACAGCAGCTGAACATCGTAGGTATCTCCATGGCCAACGCCGATCGCTACGGCGAGGCTATCGTCTCGGTCGTGGACAAGGACGACTACGAGCGTACCGGCGCAACAGAGCTAGAC
>JAWWQA010000277.1:0-18905 GCA_033854695.1 Rubrobacteraceae bacterium | reverse complement strand
GAGAATAAGCCGATCGGAGGAGAGCAGCCGCTGGCCAGACCAGTGAACGAGCAAGAGCTGGCAAGGCCAGTCCGTGCAGATCAGGAGGAAGCCGGCCAGGTAGAGGAAGGGCAACAGGAAGCTCCTCAGGCAGAGGGGGCGCAGGAAGAAGCTCACCAGGAAGAGCCAACGGAAGCCGGCCAGGCACAGGGAGCGCAGGAAGATAAGAGCCTTGTAGAAAAGGCCGTGGACAAGGCCCAGGAGAAGGGTCTGGTAGACGAGAAGACGGCGGACGAGGTCCGGGAGAAAGGTCTGGTAGACACACTAAAAGACAAGGTAGACACAATCAAAGATAAGCTCACGGGCCAGTAGTCGCGGCGGGCGAACACGGCAGGCGAAAGGAGGGCTGGATCCCGAAGATCCGGCCCTCACTGGTGGTCGACGGCGCCACTCCCGCCAGCGTAAGCCCGATCTCTCCAGAGAGCGGGGTTGCGCCGCACTCACGGGGGTGGCATCTTGTTAGCGTCGCTAACCGTTGAGTGGCAGGGTGCGGGTAACCGCGGGAGCTTCATGGGGAGGTCATGATGCCGTCATTCGAGCAAGTCTACGAGCCGGTCGCCGGAAGCTTGGTACTCTCGACGCTGGTGGCCGTCATTCCTATAGCGGTACTGTTCGTGCTGCTGGCGGTCTTGCGGGTGGCGGCGCAGTGGGCGTCCCTGGCATCCTTGGCTACAGCCCTCATCATCGCGGTGGCCGTGTACGGGATGCCGGTGAGCCTGGCGCTGAACTCGACGCTCGCGGGAGCAGCGTTCGGGCTCTTCCCCATAGTCTGGATAGTCATCAACGCCATATTCATCTACAACGTCATCGTCGATACGGGCCAATTCGAGGTCGTCCGTAACTCGCTGGCGAGCTTGAGCAACGACCGGCGCGTTCAGGTCGTGCTCATCGCCTTCGTCTTCGGGGCGCTCCTGGAGGCGACGGCGGGCTTCGGGACCCCGGTCGCCATAACCGCCTCCCTCATGGCGGGTCTGGGCTTCGAGGCGGTGTATGCGGCGGCCCTGGCGCTCCTGGCGAACACGGCCCCGGTGGCATTCGGAGGCTTCGGTATACCCATAATCACGGGGGCCGGGGTTGCGTCGCTAGACACTTTCGAGCTCTCGCAGATGGTGGGACGCCAGACACCCTTCCTCGCGCTCATCATCCCGGGCTTTTTGGTGGTGGTGATGGCCGGGTGGCGCAAGATGCTCGAGGTGTGGCCGATAGTGGTGGTTAGCGGTGTAGCGTTCGCCGGGACGCAGGCCCTGGTCTCGAACCTCCTCGGAGCGGCACTCGCGGACCTTCTGGCGGCGATCATCGCGGTGGTGGCGGTCGTGGTCCTGCTCGGGTTCTGGCGCCCGCGTGAGGAGTGGCACTTCCCTCACGAGCCCCCCGCGGCTCAGAGGGAGTCGTATGAGCGTCCCCCCTTAGGAGCTACGCTGTACGCCTGGTCGCCGTTCATCATCCTGGTCGTGGTGCTCCTCCTCTCCCAGGTAGAACCCATCAAGAGCGGCATAAAGGCAACCGAAGCCGCGGTTAACTTCCCGAGTGCCGAGCCAAACCCGCAAGGTGTGATGGCCGTGGGCTGGCCGGGGCTGGACAACCTCGTCACCCGTCAGCCTCCAGTAGTGGGCGAGGCGGGGCCCTACCCCGCCAAATACCAGACCAACTGGCTCTCGGCGGCCGGCACCCTCATCCTTATCGCGGACATCATCGCGCTTATCGTACTGAGGGTCGGGCCGGGTAGGGCTCTAAGGATCTACGGACAGACGCTGAACCAGCTCAAATGGGCCATCCTGACGATAGCTGCCATCCTTGGACTCGCGTACCTGTTCAACTACTCGGGACTGACATACACGTTGGGCCTGGCGTTCGCTGCCACCGGCGTTCTCTTCCCGTTCTTCGCCTCGTTCATCGGGTGGCTCGGTGTGGCGCTGACGGGCTCGGACACCTCCTCGAATGCCCTCTTCGCCAACCTGCAGAAGGTGACGGCCCAGCAGATAGGGGTCAGCCCGGTCCTGGCCGTGGGCGCCAACTCCTCTGGCGGCGTGCTGGGGAAGATGATCAGCCCGCAGAACCTCGCGGTCGGTACGAGCTCGACGGGCCTTCAAGGCAAGGAGGGAGATCTCTTCCGGTTGGTGCTGCCGTGGTCCATCGGTCTCACGGCGGTCATGGCGATCATAGTCATCCTACAGGCTTACGTACTCACGTGGATGGTGCCTGGAGGTAGTTAACGTCTCGCAGATGGCGAGCACGGGGCACAACCGCGCCCCGTGCTCTTTTCGCACGCCCGGGACTTACGACACGCCTGCCTGGGGCCTTCCTCGAGGAGTCGAGGGTGAGTACGCCCATCCGCCCATTCTCTTGCTTTGCTATCAGCCAGAGCGGTCGTCGCGGCGCTCTGCTCCTTGCCATCTACCACCTGCCTATTTCTAGGAAAGAGTGTTCCCTGCCTCCCTATTAGCTTCGAGCTCGAACCGGGAGCGTAACTCGCTAAGGTGCTTCCGCAAGACATCAGGAGAGTTTCGTTCCGGGCGGCCGAGGTCCCGCTGCACCGCCCAGATCAAACCGACCAGTCTCCTTGTGTGCCCCGGCAGCGCCGGCCGGCCGACCTCGCCCCACATCGAGGTAGCCTTGACGCCTGCCCTCTTTAACGCTTCGTTTGCCTCGCGGAGATCCTCGTCTTCGAGATACCGGTCCGCCTCCTCGAGGAGCAGGTCCAGCTCCTCGTAGTCTGCCCTAAGACGTCGCCCTTGTCCGTTTCTTTGTCCGTCTTCCACCTCTCTCCCCTCTTCTACTGCTCTTCGCATCCCGTTCCACATCCACACACCAGGTGCGGACCCTCGTAAACACTCAAGAACAGGTCTATCTTCTTCTGCACTCCTTCCACCTAATTTCCCGCCATCATACCGTATGCCCGTATCGAAAGTAGCTAAAGAACCTCTCTGGGCCCCCGCGAGTCGTAAAAATGGTTCAAAGTATGTATTCTTTTTGCACACAAAGATGCAGAGTATCCCTACCTCGCGTGGGTAGCTCACGATGTTAGTGGGTATTGGTACATGGACATCGACCGTTTGGAGGACCTGATCTATCTGGCTTCGGGTAGTCTACTGATCATGACGGGGGTGGATCGCTGAGAGATGGGGTGTCTGCCGGCGGCGTTTCTTTGAGCGTTGTGATCCCTGCCTTGAACGAGGAGCGCCACATAGGCTCGCTGCTCTCAGACCTGGCCGGCCAGACGAGGAAGCCGGATGAGGTCATAGTCGTCGATGCCGGCTCCGAAGACGGCACCGTCTCTATCGCGAAAGGGTTCCCCAGAGTGGTCCTGCTGACCGCATACCCGCCGGTGGCAGTGGGGAGAAACCTCGGCGGTTGGAGGGCTCGTGGAGATGTCCTGATCTTCCTAGACGCCGACGTGAGGTTACTCAAAAGGTTCTTCGAGGACTTTCTCGAGGAGTTCGAGCGCCGGCGGCTGGATGTCGCCTGCCCCTCGTATGTGCCCTGCGATTCGACGCCCACGATAAGGGGCGTCCATGCCTTCTTCAACCTGCTCTTTGCTCTTTTCGAGAAGCTGCTGCCCTCCGGCGCCGGGCACTGCATCGCAGTGAGGAGAGATGTCTTCCGGCAAAGCCAGGGCTTCGACCCCGCCTTAAAGTTCGATGATATTGAGCTGATACGTCGCCTCTCCAGGGGCCGCCGTTTCGGCCTCGTCGGCCAACGGGTATATGTCTCCGACCGTCGCTATAGAGAACACGGTGTTTTCAGGATGATTTTGAGGTATCTGCTCATGTCACTCTTCTTCGTCCTGGGCAAGTACCGGTGGGCGAACCGTATCGACTATGAGTTCGGCGGGCACGAGTAAATACGGAGGTCGCGCTATGAGCAGGCAACATGCGCTCACTCCGGCGAAACACCCGTTGTGGTGCGCCGGAGACATCCCGAAACAGCGTAAGACAAACCTCGGAAGGAGGCGGAAGTAGATGACCAATACACCCGCAAGCGTCCTCGGACAGGCTCTCGGTCTCGGCGCAATCGCCGGAGTACGCTCCATGTCGGCGCCGGCTCACCTGAGCCGGGCGGCCTCCCGCGGCGAGATCGGAGGCCTCGAAGATACCCCGTTCGCTCTACTGGCTTCTACCCGAGTTGTGCGCATCCTCACCCTGCTGGCCGTCGGCGAGGCAGTAGCCGACAAGTTCGGTGGGGTGCCGGATAGAACCTCACCCCCTGGCCTTATCGGGAGGATGGCCTCCGGCGCCCTCGTCGGAGCCGCCCTGTTCGCCGTCGCGGAGCGCCGGGGGACGGTCGGGGCCGCGATCGGGCTCCTCTCCGCGCTAGCTACCGTCTACCCCTCCTACTACCTGCGAGTCAAGACACAGGAGAAGCTCGGAGTGCCGAACTGGGCTATAGGTCTGCTGGAAGACCTCCTCGTCGAGGGCTGCGGGCGGCTCGTCTTTCGTAGATGAACGGCCTCGCTACATTAGACCGGGCAACCGAAACCCTACGCGCCAGTAAGCCTCCGGCACCCTCTCCGAAGGGTGCTCTAGAACGTGCTGGCGCAAAAATTGCATAAAAGTGTGTAGTGCTTTTTCTCGCAATTCGATCAATAATATCCTAGCCACAGTTTCCTAGGGTCGGCGCCCTCTTTCCCACTTTCCCACCCATCCCCGGGCGCCGGCCCTGTTTCCGTGTTGAATCCGGTCACAAAGAGTGGAGCTATGAACGCGCCGGACAAGCGAAGCCTTTGCGACCACATGGGTCCCGTTTAGACGGCGTCCTCCGTTGTGTTCTCCGCGCTGTCCGCTAGCGCCTGGCGGATCAGGCTCGCCTGCTCCTTGGTCTTCTGCGCCCGCTCCTCGAAGCGCGTCGCCGCATGATACTGCCCGCGGGCACGGGCTTCGGCAGCTAGCCTATGCGATATCTCCACGCTTTCCTCCAGGGTATTGAAGGAGGCCCACAGCGCGCTCTCCAACGCATCGGACTTCTCGGCGAGCATGCTCTCGGCTGTATAGGCGTGCCCTACCCGGCACCGGAACCGCAGGAGCTCCTCGTCCCGAATCTCCCACAGCGGCCCGTCGCACTCCGGGCAGGTGAAGGCAGAGGGCTGCCCTAGCTTCCCGACGTTTCCTGGCGTGGCCGGATCCAGCCTCGCCATCTTGTCTTCCAGCTCCATATCTTTGGTCACGCGGTACGCTCCTTCCTCCGCCGAGACCTCCTCGTGGACGATGCGTGCCAGTAGAGGTGCGATATCGGAGAGCGGCAGACAATGATCTACCTTTACGTGTGCGAGAGCACTCCGGGGCATCCCGGAGAACACCGCATCGTCCGGGTCCTGGACAACCGCTACACCACCACGCTGTTTGATGGCTGAAAGGCCGACGACCCCATCTTTGAGGGCTCCCGAGAGAATCACGCCCACCACCCGGGGCCCATACGCTACGGCCGCACTCCGGAACAGGGTATCCACCGCTGGCCGGTGGCGGTTCTCCTTCGGATCTCGCACAACGCGCACGTACCCCTCTTCCACTAGCAAGTGAATGCTCAGCACCAGTCGAGCGTACCGACAACGGGACGCTCCTCTAAAGGCGTAAAGACATACCCTTCCGTATTTGATACTGCCTATGGCCAACCGTATAATTGGAGGCATAAATTGGGAACTGTGGGTACCAACGTGGGCTTTTGTACAGCGACGTTGTGGATAGGTAACGTGATCGCCGCAAAAAGGAGGAGCTGTGCCCGAGACGCGACCTTTCTCACATCTCGTCGTGATCGGAGCTTCGGCCGGCGGGATCGAGGCGCTCTCCAAGCTGGTTTCGACCCTGCCAAAAGACTTCCCCGCGCCGATCGTAACCGCCCAGCACCTGAACCCCAATCAGGAGAGCCACCTCGAGGAGATCCTGACGCGCCGGAGCACCTTGCCGGTCAGGACGCTCAAGGAGCACACAGCGCTCCCGCTCGAGTCGGGCGTGGTCTTCGTGGTTCCTGCCAACTGGCACGTGGACATAACCGACTCCGAGATCTTTTTGCACGAAGACACCAGGGGGAGGCCCAAGCCCTCGATAGACCTCATATTCAGCAGCGCCGCCGAAATATACGGTGACAGGCTGATCGCCGTCGTCCTGACCGGCACCGGCTCGGACGGCACCGACGGCGCCCGCGCCGTCAAGAAGGCAGGTGGCACGGTCGTGATCCAAAACCCCGAGACCGCCGCTCACCCCGGCATGCCCCGGTCACTCGCTCCTAATACGGTAGATATCGTCGCCGACCTGGACAGGATCGGGCAGGTGCTCCACAACCTCCTCCGCGGGCTCGAGGTGCCCACCGAGCCGGGCGAGAAGAGGAAGCTGGAGATGTTCCTGGAGGAGGTGCGCAACAACAGCGGCATCGACTTCAGAAGCTACAAGACGCCGACCATCATGCGCCGGCTCCAGCGCCGGATAGTCGCCACCAACTCGGGGGACCTCGACGGCTACACGAAATACCAGGAGGATCACCCCGAGGAGTACCAGCACCTCGTCAACTCCTTCTTGATCAAGGTGACCGAGTTCTTCCGTGACCGCGAGCTGTTCGACTTTCTCAGAGAGGAGCTGATACCGGAGCTGGTCGACAAGGCCCGCGCGCAGGGCAACCAACTCAGGATCTGGTCAGCCGGCTGCGCCACGGGCGAGGAGGCCTACTCTCTAGCTATCCTGGTCTCTGAAGCCTTGAAGGACGACTTGGAGCACTTTGACGTGCGCATCTTCGCCACGGATGTCGACGAGGAGGCGGTGAACTTCGCCCGCCGTGGGGTCTACTCGGAGGCGGCGCTCGCCGGGCTCCCCGAGGACCTTATCGACCGCTACTTCATCGAGGACGGCAACGACTATCACGTAAAAAAGCAGGTACGGAGCATAATCATCTTCGGACAGCACGATCTCGCCCAGCGTGCGCCCTTCCCGCGAGTGGACCTCGTGGTCTGCCGCAATGTCCTGATCTACTTCACCCCCGAGCTCCAGAGACGTGCGCTCCAGCTCTTTGCCTACTCCTTGAAGGATGGCGGCTACCTGCTCTTGGGCAAGTCGGAATCGCCTTCACCCTTGACCAAGTTCTTCACGCTCCACGACAAGAAGCACAAGATCTACCAACGCCAGGGCGAACGTTTCCTGATGCCGCCCGTGAACAAGACGGACCCCACCCCGCTATTGCTAGCCAGGAATAAGCCGGTCATCGCCAGCACAAGCCCGTCCGCGGGCGCCAGGACGACCCGTGAAGCCCGGGAGGCGCAGGAGACGCGTAGCGCCAGAGACGACCTCGTGCACAGGTTCCCGGTCGGCGTGGTGGTGATCGACCGCAAGTACGACATCCAGTCGATAAACGCCGCGGCTCGCCGCCTCCTCTCCATCAGCGACCCGGCGCTCGGCGAGGACCTCTTGCACATGGTCCAGGGGACTCACTACACCGAGCTCCGCGCGGCGATAGATACCGCACTACGGGAGGGGAAGCCCGCTGGCGTTGCGTCGTTCGCAATAGAGGAGGTCACGACCGGAGAGCAACGTTACCTGCAAATAACATGCTGCCCCCAGGCAGACGAGGGCGAAGAAGATCACGTAAGCTCCGTAATGATAATAGTGGGCGACATCACCGATCTCGCGCGGGCGCGGCTCGAGCTTGAGGAGAGGCTGGAGACGACCATTGCCGAGTTCGAGCAGGTCAGCCGCCAGTCGCAAGAAGAGAGGAAGCGCCAGGAGGCGATAAACCAGCGCCTCGTCGAGGCGAACCGGCAGCTCAACGAGGCGAACCAGGATCTGACCAGCCTGAACGAGGAACTTCAGGCAACCAACGAGCAGTACCTGGTCTCGAGCGAAGAGACGCAGGCCGCAACGGAGGAGGTCGAGACCCTCAACGAGGAACTCCAGGCAACCAACGAGGAGCTCGAGACCTTGAACGAGGAGCTCCAGGCGACCATCGAGGAATTGAATACCACCAACGAGGATCTGCACGCCCGGACCGGAGAGCTACAGAGGCTCGCCGCGGAGTCGGAGGCGCATTACCAGACGAGCGAGGATTCCCGCCAGCGACTACGAGACATCCTTGCGCAGGTCCCTTCCATGGTGGCGATACTCCGGGGGAGAGTGCAGATCTTCGAGTTCGTCAACCCCAGCTACCTGCGCCTCTCGGGCTACGAGAGGGAGAACCTGATCGGCAAACCGGCCGGGGAGTTGTTCCCCGAAGACAGAGGCCTGCTCGAGCTGCTCGACCGAGTGTACGAATCGGGGGAGCCGGAGGTGACAACACAGATGCCCGTCCGGTTCGACCGGGCCGGCGACGGCCTCATGGAAGATATCTCCTTCGACTTCGCCTACCAACCCTTGAGGAACTCGGATGGCGAGGTAGAAGGTGTCATAATCCAGGGCTTCGACCAGACGGAAAGGGTTGCAGGCCGCGAGCGCCCCGGAGAGCCCACAGAAGACCTCTCCGGGGCGCACCTCCGAACGGTCCTGGCGAGCATCCCCGACGCTGTGCTCGCCGTGAATGCCGTGGGGGAGGTGCTCTTCGCCAACGACGCTTTCGAACGGACGTTCGGGCCCGCGGAACCGGGAGAGACGAGCCCGACCTTCGTCCCCCGAGACGAAAAGGGCGGAGAACTCCCGCCAGAGGAGACCCCGCAGAGTCGCGCCGCACGAGGCGAGGCGTTCCGCTTGGAGTTCTCCGCCGAGACCGCTGAGGGTGACCGGCGCCGGTTCGAAGCGATCGGACGCCCCTTGCGCGACAGCGAAGAAGGGGGCGTGGTCGTCGTCCGCGAGATCGCGCAGTGAGCCCCCGACCCTCCCGAGTTTATTACGGCCGTGCCATGTGTGAAGCACCCGATCTGTTTTTCCGCTATGCGGAAAAACGTAGCTATGAATATGATTATATTCGCTACGAGATACGTGGTGTGGGAAGATGGGAGAGGTGTGTTCTCGTGGGTTCGACGCCCTCGCGACGTCTCTCCACGCGGTATAGCTGAGGAACGTACGTGGCACTGCGCCCGTTCCTGTAGAATGATAGGGGTTGTGGCAACCTTCGGGTGAGAGGCATAAATGGAACCTGTGGCTTCCGACGGGAGGCGTCGAGATGACGACCAGACTGCGGACGAGCCATCATTGCAGGAGCAGAGAAAGCGGCTCGCCGCCCGAGAGCTGGCGACACGAGAGAGGTACGAGGCGTCAGCGAAGCGGCGTCTGGCTCTACTCAATTCCATGAGCCGCACGTTCGCCAGCACGATGCGCGCCACCCTGATCGAGCGCAAGCGCTTCGCGGAGGAGCGCGAGCGGCTTTTGGAGCGCGAGCGGGCGGCCCGCACCGAGGCTGAGGCGTCTCGCAAGCGGCTGCACGACGTCCTCGAGAGCATCGACGACGCCTTCTCGGCGCTCGACCGGCAGTGGCGCTACACCTACGCCAACGACCGGGCGGTCGAGTTCGCTGACCGGCCGCGAGAGGAGTTGCTCGGCAAGAGCGTGTGGGAGGTGTTCCCCGAGTTGACCGGAGGAGCGGCGTACGCGGAGCTGCGCCGGGCAGCGGAGGAGGGGATCGTCACTCACTTCGAGCACTACTCCGAGCGGCTCGAGCGCTGGCTCCACTATCGCGCCTACCCATCGTCTGCAGGGCTCTGCATCTATACCACGGATATCACCGAACGCAAAAATGCTGAGGAGGAGCTCCGGGAGCGCGAGGAGGAGTACCGCGCCACCTTCGAGCTCGCGGGCGTCGGCAAGGCCCAGGCCGAGCTGACGACCGGCCGCTTCCTGCGCGTCAACCGGAGGTTGTGCGAGATCACCGGTTACGAACCAGAGGAGCTACTAGTTCAGACGTTCGCCGAGATAACGCACCCCGAGGACCGGGACGGCTCACATGCCGACCTCTCGCGCATGGCGCGAGGAGAGATCGACGAGTACGAGACCGAAAAACGATACGTGCGCAAGGATGGCGCAGTTATCTGGGTACGCGTGAACGCGACGGCGATCCGCGAGCTCAGGGGGCAACCCCTGCGAACCGTGGCCACCATAGAGGATATCACCAAGCGTAAGCAGGCGGAGGAAGAACGAGAGCGGCTACTCGCTCACCAGTGGGCGGCCCGCGCCGGGGCCGAGGAGCGCAAGAGGATAAGTCGGGAGTTGCACGACCGCGTGGCCCATTCGATGGGCGTCGTGCACCAGAGCCTGGAGCTCTACGAAGCACTCAAGGAACGCAGCCCGTCTGAGGCCGAGGGCAAGATAGAGCTCGCCAGGGAGATGGTGAAGGAGGCCATCGACTCGACAAGGGCCCTCTCCAGAGAGCTCCGCGACCCGGAGGTCAAGGACAACCTCTCGTCGGCCCTCTCAAACCTCTGCAGGACTACCGTCCCGCCGGACCTCGAGTGCAACATCTCTGTCGAAGGCAACGAGTCACTCGTCTCACCCCACGTCCGCGAGCAGCTGTTCCTGATCCTGCGGGAAGGCGTCCGGAACACCGTCTCGCACTCCGGAGCGAGCGACATAACTATCAGGGTAGGCGTAGATCCGGAGAAAGTCGTGGGCTCCGTCGAGGACAACGGGCGAGGCTTCGCCGAAGAAGACGGCTCCTCGAGCAACGGCATCCGCTCGATGAGGGAACGAGCGGAGTTGGTGGGTGGTACCTTCGACCTCTCCTCCACACCGGGGACGGGCACGACGATCGAAGCGTTCCTTCCCTTGAAGGAAGACCCCGCGGGGTGGGACGCAAAGCCCTCCATCGGAAGGCAAGGGTGAAGAACGAGCATACCATAAGGGTACTCCTGGCCGACGATCACACCATGTTCCGTCAGGGTCTGGCGGAGATGCTCACCACCGACGAGAACATAGAGGTCGTGGGCGAGGCCAAGAATGGCCAGGAGGCCCTGGAGCTCACAAAAGAGGCGCTACCCGACGTGCTCATCCTCGACGTCGAGATGCCGGTCATGGGGGCACGGGAGGTACTGGAGCATCTGGTCGGGATCACGCCGAGGCCCAAAGTCATTATCGTCACGATGTTCGACGACCCGCGCCTCGTACGCGAGCTTCTCGGGCTCGGGGCGAGCGGCTATCTGGTCAAAAGTGCTTCTTTGGAGGAACTACTCACAGCGGTGCACGCCGCCGCCAAAAACCCCGAAGAGCCGCACGACAAGGAAGTCGTCATCGTTCTGCCGCGCGAGGCGCTCGAAAGGGTCGAGCGTGGAACCGAAGATAAGCTCTCGCCGAGAGAGCTCGAGATCCTGCTGCTCGTCGCGCGCGGGATGAGCAACCGCCAGATCGCCCTCGCCCTCACCCTCGCCGAGGCGACCGTGAAGCGCCACCTGGCCAACCTCTACCCCAAGCTGGGCGTTAGCTCCCGCAGCGAGGCCACCCAAAAAGCGCTTTCGGAGGGCTACATCTCCACCCGCGAAGTGACTCAAAAAGAGAAAGATGTATCCACCAGGATGGGCAGCTCCGACCCCGGATAATCCCGCAGACAAAGGGGAGTTCTACAGGAAGAGCGATCCTGCGGGCCTGCTAGCATTACTCGGCCACCGGAAGGATGTAAATTAACAGAGCGGCGTCAGTCAAACGGTCTCGTGTTGTCTCCACGCTCCGGAGTCATACTTACCGCTTCCAGGCGTAAGAAGTGCGCGACCGATCTGCTGGCCGCATCCTGGACAGTGGGTTACACGCTCGCCATAGGTCTCACTCTTCTCCAGGTCATCGAAGAACAGCAGCACGTGCCTGGGCTCTTTCCACCAGAGTTCGGACCAGATCTCATGCCCGCACGCGCAATAGAGTATAGCCATCGGCTCTCCTCTCCCCGCCTCCTTCGCCAGAACGCAGCTCTCAATAATTAGTAATTTGAGGGCATACTTTCTCATCTTTACGAGCCGATGTCTTGCATCTTTGTGTGTAATTCGTCTGCACCTTTCGAACCTTTTTTGCCCGAGAAGCGCTCGCCCGCAGCAAGATGCGCAAACCTGGCCTCGTTCTAGATCAGAGGATAGTAAACCTTCTGCTAGACAGAGGCTCTGATCCGCACCCGCGTGCCCCTATCGGGCTCGCTCTCCACTTCCAGCTCTCCGCCGAGAGCACGCGCTGCTTCGCGCATTCCGGGAATTCCCATCCCTTCCTGATGCGCCTCCGTCTTGAAGCCTTGCCCGTCATCGGTTATCTCTGCCCGGTAACTGTCCTCTTCGCCTCCCAGCGTTACCCGGACGCACCGAGCCTCGGAGTGACGCCGGGCGTTGACCAGCGCCTCTTTAAGGATGCTCAACAACTCCAACCTCGTCAGTGCCGGAAGCTCCGACGGGAACCCGTCGTCTACTGTTAGCTGTATCTCGCGCCCGGGCGCTATCTTGCGATTCAGCTCCACCAGGAACTCAACTTCCTGAAGAAATGTCCGGTCCTGCGCCAGAGATTGCGCTGCTCGGATAAACGGCCGTCCCCTGTCCAGGTGTTTCACGTGCAGGTTGGAAACGATGTCGCGCAGCCTTTCGTCTGCTAGCCGGAGGTCATCGAGCTCTTTACTCAAGAGCCGCTTACCTAAATCCTCATCCGGCCCTAAATCTCCCCCATGACCATCTCGCATTGCTCGCAAGGCTGCTACAAGGTCTTCCCGAGCTTCCTCGCGGCCTACCTGGCGGCGCTCGACCCTTTGGACTTCAGGCAGTGCCTCCCCATCCAGCCTGCGCTCGGTGAGATCGAGAACGAAGCCGATAGCACTACTCTGGCTTTCTCCAAGAAGCACGGCGCCAACAAGCACAGGTACGCGGCTGCCATCCTTGCGGACACACTCCTTCTCGTAGGGTGTACAAACCCTTGATCTCTCGAGTTGCTCCATCGCCCGCTCATCCAGGTGAAGGTATTCTGGCGGAGTGATCTCATCCCAATGCAGGTCTCCCCAAAGGAGATCCTCGTGCGTGTAGCCCAAAATTTGGAGAAAGGCCTCGTTAGCCTCTATGATGTTGCCGCTAAAGTCTGCCGCAACGACCCCGATGATGTTTACTTCGGTGAGGCGCTTGAAGCGGGCTTCGCTCTCCTGCAGCGCCTTCAGGGCTGCTTGTAGCTGATGCCTGGTTTCGTGCTCGCGGAGTTTGAGCTGCTCATGCTCGGTTATGTCGGTGTTGATCTCGAGGATCGCCAAGGGTTGGCCGTGATCGTCCCGCTTTAACGCCCAGCGGCTCGCAGCCACGGCCTGCGTGCCGTCGCGTTTGGTATGTACGAGTTCACCTTCCCAGCGTCCCTCTCGAAGGAGCTCGGCTTGTATCTCCTCCAGCGGCTTTGGAAACCGCGTCTTCAGCAGAGAGTGCAAACTTTCCCCCAAAGCCTCTTCTCTGCTCCACCCATATGCCTCCTCCGCACCGTGATTCCAGAAGGTTATAGTGTCGTTCATGTCGCGGCACATGATGGCGTCGTGGGCGAGATTGAGCAGTTGTGCCTGCTCGCGCAGGGTCTGCATCCTCCTCTCCAGCTCCTCCTCAGCCCGTTTGCGCTCGGTGATGTCCATGGAGACCCCGATTATGCCCATCATGTCCCCTTGTTCATCTCGCACGGGCGTGTTGGTGATCATCACCGAGAATGAGGCACCGTCCCTGCGTTGCACGACGAACTCACCGGACCAACTCTTACCGGCTCTCAAGTCAGTCACGATCTCGGCCGCCCGCTCTCGCTGGTCCTCGGAGACCAGGATCTCTCCCAGGTGGCAGCCCATCACCTCCTCGGCTGACCAGCCATAGAGCGTTTTCGCAAAATGGTTCCAGTAGATAATGTTGCTTTCCACATCAATGGCGATGACGGCCTGTCCAACCGCATCGAGCAATTGTGCCTGGAAGCGAATTTTCTCTTCTGCCCGCTTGCGCTCTGTGATGTCGGTGATCATACCGAGCACACCGATAGTCTCGCCTCTCTCATCCTGAATAGGACTGGTGCTACTGAGCACCCAGAGTTCCGAGCCATCTTTGCGACGAAGGCGAGCCTCCAACAGTTCCCCAATGCCCCGTTTGCGCCGCTCAAGACTGCGCTCTGATTCGGCACGACAGTCTGTGTATACAAACTCGAAAGCGGAGCGACCGAGCATCTCTTCTGTGGTGCAGCCAAGCATTTCGGCCATCCGTTGGTTGGCGTACTCTGTTTTCCCCTCCGTGTCGATCACCCAGACGCCTTCGTAGGCGGCGTCGATGATCCGACGATACCACCCCTCGTCCTGCCCCGGCACCTCCCCGCCTGGCCCGCTCCCGATCTCTGATGCTTCCAGCTCTGAAACTCGCTGGCGTAGGGTCACCAGCTCACTCACGAGCTGATCCTTCGTCTTGTCTTTATCTCTCATTCTGCTCTAGCCGACCATGATGCTTCCCTCACCGCGTGAGGAATGTTAACAGAATGTTTACTGAAGCACACGGTGCTCACAATGTAGCACTCATCGGGTAATAGCTTGTACCATCAAGGCTAACGGCGAGGTTCCTGTCACTATTCATCTATGTCCCCCTTGCCCTCCTCCGGCACTAAGCTCCAGGACCTTCACGTCCGTGACGTAGATGTACCGGCGCTTAAGCTCCAAGGCCCCAGCTTCCTGGAGTTTAGTGAAGGCCCTGGTTACGGCCACACGCTTGGAGCCGATCATCGCACCTAACTGCTCGTGGGTGTAGCGGGTGGGTATCTGGTAGCCCTCAGCGGTCACGACGCCCTCGCTCTGGACCAGGTGCAGGATGAGGCCCGCCAGGCGAGCAGGTATCTCCTTGAGGCCAATGTCAGCCATCCGGTCCTCACAGAAGGACAGGCGTTCGCTCAAGAGCTCCATCGCCCTGAGGCCCACCTCGGGTTTGTCACGCACGAGACGACACAGAGTATCGTGGCTCATCAAGGCAATCTCCGAGGACTGCATGGCCTGTGCGTAAGCCCCCTGACGTCGCTTGTTCGTGAGCGCCGCCTCCCCGAACATCTCCCCGGCCCCCACCACACTCAAGGTGATCTCGCGCCCCTCCGCCACCTTGTATACTCGCACCCGTCCTCTGAGCAGCAAGAAGAGTGTCCTGCTCTGGTAAGCCGGGGTGTACAAGATCTGGCCCCGCTCCAAATGCATCTCCGGCATTCTCCGGCCAAGCTGCCCGATCTCTTCCCGCGAAAGCGAATCAAGGAGGTCCACTACAGAGAGCAGCTTCGTCTTTTCACCCTGCTCCAACGCCCCTGCCTCTCCAGCTTTCGAGCGTTTTGCTACGATTTTGTTGCGTTATGTTAAACATTGCCCCTGAGATCACGCTTAGTATCGTAGTATACACAAATCGGATGACGCTCGTGATAATAATACGCTCCAGGCTCGAAGGTTGGGCCTGCGGGAGGAAAAGGGAAAGGGGTCGACCAACCGCAGGCCGGTGCTTTGGGATGTTCCCGCTCTTTAGGGCAAAGCATCGGCCTGTACCCGGTCGGTCTACGGGAGATGAAGGAGCGGTTTGACCGAAGCCTGGTCTGATCTTGCAGTACACGAGCAAGGACGTAAGCGCATAAACGCGACAGGGCTCTACGCCGAGCGGTACGCAACCGCACAGTACGTGATCGCCCGACACGAGAAAGAAGGCCTGGAGCTACTCCGCATCACCCTGGAGACCGACCACAAAGAGGCACTGCCGGTGTTCTCTTTTGAAAAGCTGGCCAGGGAATTTCTCCGGTCCGGCAACCTCGGAGTGGAGTGGTACGTCAGGGCGTCCTACAACGGCGAGCTGGTCTCGCTGCTACTTGGACCCTATGTGGACGTCGAGTGGATCTTACCTAACCCCTTACCGAAGCCCCTCGCGGCGGAAGACGCGCTACTGAACCTCTTGGATCGGGAACACTTCGTGTGCCTTCTCCTGGCTCGGGGAGAATCCAAAGCCGGATAAGCGACTTTTAGTCCGACGACCTCTGAAGAGGGCAGCAGAGGTCCGGTTTCTCCGCTGCCCCTCCTCTCCGGTCCGGGGGGTGCGAGATAGGCTATGATGTAAGTCGAGTCGGGAGATAGGAGGAGGCCTGGTGCGTTAGAGGCGCCTTGCGCGTGAGGCCGGGCAAGGTAGGGTACACAGCACCTCAGGTGTCCAAGGAAGAGAAGGGGATCTACCGTGCATGCGGCGCTCTTTATCACCTGCTTCAACGACACCCTCTTTCCCGAGACCGGCCGGGCGACGGTCGAGGTTCTCGAACGCCTCGGGATAGGGGTGGAATTCCCGCTCGAGCAAACCTGCTGTGGCCAGATGCACTTCAACACCGGCTACCAGCGCGAGGCGATACCGCTCGTCCGGCGCTTCGTGCAGGTCTTCAAAGACTACGAGGCCATCGTGGCGCCCTCCGGCTCCTGCGTCGGCATGATCCGCGAGCTCTACCCCCTGGCCGCCGAGCTGGCGAACGACAAACGCCTCGCCGCCGACGTCGAAGATATCGCGCCAAAAGTCTTCGAGCTCTCGGAGTTTCTTGTCAAGAAGCTCAGGGTGACGGACGTCGGAGCCTACTACCCTCACCGCGTCACCTACCATCCGACCTGCCACTCTCTACGAATGCTCGAGGTAGGCGACGCGCCTTTGAAGCTGCTCGAGGCTGTGCGGGGCATAGACTTCGTCGAGCTGCCCGAGGCCAGGGAATGTTGCGGCTTCGGAGGGACGTTCGCCGTCAAGAACGCCGACACCTCCATCGCGATGCTCGGCGACAAGCTCCGGCACGTCCTCGAGACCGGGGCCGAGGTCTGCGCCGCCGGCGACAACTCGTGCCTCATGCACATCGGCGGCGGTCTCAAGCGCCAGCGGGCCGGCGTAAGGACAGTCCATTTGGCGGAGATACTCGCCACGACCGAGGAGATGATAAAGCCGTGAAGACCAGAGCACCCGACGCCTTCTCGAACGGCAAGACCCCGCGCTTCGAAGAGTCCGCCAGAGAAAGCCTCGCCAACCCCCAACTGCGGCGCAACCTCGGCAAGGCCACCCAGACCATCCGTAGGAAAAGGGCCGTGGTCGTCGAGGAGATGCCCGACTGGGAAGAGTTGCGTGAGGCCGGCTACGCTCTCAAGACGCGTGTCATGCGCCACCTCGACCAGTACCTTACGCAGCTGGAGGAGTCGGTCACGCGGGCCGGAGGGCAGGTGCATTGGGCGCGCGACGGCAGGGAGGCGAACAGGATCATCGCCGGCATCGTCAGGAGTCACGACGCCAAAGAGGTCGTCAAGGTCAAGTCCATTGCCACCGACGAGACCAAGCTCAACGAGCACCTCGAGCGCGAAGGCATCGAGGCTTTCGAAACGGATCTCGCGGAGCTCATCATCCAGCTCGCGGGAGAGACCTCTTCACACATCCTGGTACCAGCGATCCATAAGAACCGATCCGAGATCCGGGAGCTCTTTATGCGCGAGCTCGGCGTCAAGGATCTCTCGGACGACCCTCGCGACCTGACCAACGCCGCCCGTCTCTACCTGCGCGAGAAGTTCCTGAAAGCGAAGGTCGGCATCAGCGGGGCGAACTTCGCAGTTGCAGAGACCGGAACCATATGCGTAGTCGAGTCCGAGGGAAACGGCCGGATGTGTACGACGCTTCCACCCGTGCTCGTCACGCTCATGGGCATAGAGAAGATCATCCCAACCTGGCGGGACTACGAGGTCTTCATGCAGCTCCTCCCCCGCTCTTCGACCGCCGAAAGGATGAACCCGTACACCACGTTCTGGACCGGCGTCTCCGAGGGTGACGGTCCGCAAGAGTTTCATCTCGTTCTCATGGACAACGGGCGGACCGAGGTTCTGGCCGACGAGATCGGACGCCAGACCCTCAACTGCATCCGCTGCTCGGCCTGCCTTAACGTCTGCCCAGTATACGAGCGTACCGGCGGCCACGCCTACAACTCGGTCTACCCAGGTCCGATCGGAGCTATCCTCACCCCGCAGCTCGTCGGCATCGGCCGTTCGGGCTCTGACTCCTTGCCCTACGCCTCTTCTCTGTGCGGCGCGTGCTACGAGGTCTGCCCGGTGAAGATAAATATCCCAGAGGTCCTCATCCACCTTCGGGGCCGGGTAGTCCGGCACAAGCAGGACGAGGGCGGCATCAAGGGCAAGCTCGACCCCGAGAACATCGCGATGCAGGCGATGGCGAAGACCTTCTCGGACCCCAGGCTCTACGAGGGCGCCCAGAAGGCGGCGAGGATAGGCCAGTGGCCTCTGGCGCGCAGCGGCGCCATCCACCGCCTTCCCGGCAGGCTCGCCGGGTGGACGGACGCACGAGATCTCAAACCCATCCCCGAGCAAACCTTCCGCGAGTGGTGGAGGTCCAGGACTGGTTCGGGGGTGAGCTCGTGACATCAGCTAGAGAAGAGATCCTCTGGCGCACCCGCCGCGCGACGCACGACGTTCCGAAAGACGAGCGCCCCGAGGACGTCCCCGTCGAGCGCGACTACCGCAAAGAGGATGACGCCCCGCGCGAGGAGATCGTCGAACGCTTCGCCGAACGCGTAGCCGAGTACGAGGCTACCGTGCGTCGTATAAAAGAGGCTGACCTGCCCCGCGCGATAGTCGAGGCCTGTAAGAGGCGCGGCGTGCGGCGGCTCGTCATCCCCCCCAGCCTCCCCCAAGAGTGGATCCCCGGCGACATCGAGACCCTCCGCGACGCGGCCCGTCCCCGGCTGACCAACCAGGAGCTCGACGAGAGCGACGGCGTGTTAACCGGCTGTTCTCTAGGCATCGCCCAGACCGGCACCATCGTCCTCGACGCCGGGGAGGGGCAGGGACGCCGGGCTCTAACGCTCCTGCCCGACTACCATCTCTGCGTAGTGCGGGAGGGCCAGATCGTTGGCCTCGTCCCCGAAGCCTTCGCGAAGCTCGAAGAAACCGTAAAGAGCGAAGGACGAGCCATCACCTTCATCTCCGGCCCTTCGGCGACCTCGGACATCGAGCTCAACCGCGTCGAGGGCGTGCAC
>JAWWQA010000276.1:0-3194 GCA_033854695.1 Rubrobacteraceae bacterium | reverse complement strand
GATCTACGCCCCCGATGCTCCGGCCGCCGAAGCCGCCTTCGAAGAGAGCCTCCCCGCAGCCCGTCTGCCCGGCGTCGTGAACCCCGTCTACGTTGTCTCCAACTTCAGCCCTGCTCCCTCTGTCGGTCGAGCACTCGATGCGGGCTGGATCGTCGCCTCGGAGACACATGCCGCCCCGGACCTGTTCTCTGCGCCTGCGCGAGGTTTGCTGCTCGTCGCCGGTGCGTCCGCTACGGGGCTCGGCGTGCCGCCCGGCGAGATCCGGGGCTTCATCACCCACGGCCTCTCGGAGGTTTCCCTGCCACGACTCGGTGAGGCAGAAGCGCGGGCGGCGGCGGAGGGCGGAGCACTCTGGGCAGCGGAGGAAGGTTTGATCTCCGAGGAGGACCTGGCGCTCTTCGGCGACCTTACGCCCGGCGAGCTCGATGCCCTTCCCCGGCGCGCGCTCTCCGCCGGGGCGCGAGACTTCGACCGCTACCGGCGCCTGGGGGTCTACAAAGTCACGGAGATCCTGGACACCGAGGGCGCCGAAGCCCTGGGCCTGAACCCCGGAACCCTCGTTTTCGTAATGAGGACTGCTCCTGAAGACCTCGGCAGGCTTACCCTCGCCGCTCACCGAAAACGCCTCATGGAGCGTGTGTGGACAGAGGACTTCGGCGCGACCCCTGAATTGCCGGCGGCGCCTCTGGGCACCGTAGAGGCCGCCGATCTTCTTGCTGCCGTGCGGACGGCTGCCAACTACTCCGACGCCCGGGCGGCGCTTCTCCTGTACGCGCTGCGCCGGGCGCTTGCCGAAGCTGGAGGGCTCGAACTCCTGGCGGCGTGGCGGATGGGCGGCCTCGCGCAGGAGAACGACGTGGTCCTCCATCGCCAGAAGCTGGCAGCAACGGGTAGAGGAGAGGTCCTCGCGGCGCGGAACTTCGTGGCCGCCGGGACCGGCGCACTGCGTGAGAGCGCACCACCATTCGGCCCGGACTTCGAGGAGGACCGCTGGGCTTGGGAGGAGGCGGGGATACTCGAGCTTATAGCGTCGCTGGAACTGGCGGGAGGTTAGAACAGGGTCTCCGTCACGCCGAGAGCAGCGCACGGGCTATGCCGGGCGAAGAAGCTCGAGGAGGAACGGGACAAGGACCTGCTCGGCTGCTCTAAGGACTGATGGCCGGTTGGGGGAGCTATCGCTCCCCGCCGGAGTCTCTACCTGAAGTCTTCCGGGGTGATCCGGTTCATCCAGTCCTTGAACTTGTCCACTACCTCTTCTTCGGGGGCTTCCTCCATCGCCTCCTCGAAGACTACCGCGGCTTCTTCGATCACCTGGTCGGCGGCAAAGATGGGGGCGCCGGTACGGACGGCGATCGCAATCGCGTCCGAGGGCCGGGCATCTACCTCCACGCTACGGCCGTCGATCTCCACGCGCAGGGTTGCAAAGAAAGTCGAGTCCCGAAGCTCGGTGACGGTTATGCGCTCCAGAGAGCCGCCGAGCTCGGTGACCAGGTTGACGGCGAGGTCGTGGGTAAGAGGCCGGCTGAACTCCTGGTTCTGGAGCTTCATGAGGATAGAGCGGGCCTCGGGTTGGCCGATCCAGATCGGCAGGTAACGGTTCTCGTCCTCGACCTTGAGGATGACTATCGGACTGGAGCTGAAGAGGTCCAGGTTGATCCCGTAGACGGACATCCTTGTGAAGCCATTGGCGCTCACTGGCTATTTCGCTCCTCTCAAACTATGGAACCGCGGCTTCGACGCGGGTCTCATACATCTACCTGGATTCTACTTTGCGCTTCCCCACCCTTCAATCTCCCGCAAGGAGAAAGCGCCTTGTCGGGAGACCTTTCGTGTTGTACATTATCCCGGCAGTAAGCTTCGCCGCTCTCGCGAAGCCTCCGAAGGGCCTGTAGCTCAGCCGGTTAGAGCGCTTCTCTGATAAGGAAGAGGTCCCTGGTTCGAGTCCAGGCAGGCCCACTCTTAGAAATCCTTGATTTGCAGGTAAATGCAAAGGAATGATAAAGGCCTCGGACACATTCCGGGGCCTTTGTGCAGCAACCGTGCAGCAACGCGGATTTTTTAGGATAGCGTGGCCTCCATCGCCCTCACGGTCTGGTCTCCCATGCTCGGCAAAAAAAGTGAGTAAGTATCTAACCCAAGTTGCCCCTTACAAGCACTGAATAGAGAAGGCCAGTAGGAACCAGACGATCTTCAGCTCGAAGCCTCCCGGCGTCACCGCATGGATCTTCTTCGGAAACAGGCCGCTTATGCCGCTGAAGACCGTCTCTATATACTTGCGAATCCGATTACTCAAGAACTCCTCCCACGCCGCCATAGGGCGCTTGGAGTTCTTCCTACGCTGTGCTTTTAGGTGCAACCCTGCCGCTTCTTTTAGCAGATCCTCGTAATGGTAGTCGGTGTAGGCCTTGTCCGCGCAGATGATCGAGCCTTCCGGCAAATCTAGCTCCAAGTCCTTGAACACCCTCACGTCGGCTTCCGAGCCCGCCACTATGGAGAACTCCACCGGTTCGCCCGCCCCCGTTACCACCAGATGTACCCGCAAACCATAGAAATAGCTCCGCTTACTGGAGATGTAGCCTCGGAACGCTCCTCCGTGCTCTTCCAAAGGATAAAGCCGGCAGCGCTTGATGCGGATGTTCTCACACGCCAGCACCGGGAAAGAGTCTACCGCGTAGGTTCGCTCTTCGGAGTTCCTCCTCTTGAAAAACTCGGCCAACAACGAAAAGAGCCCTTGCCAGAGTTCGGGATCGATTCTGTGCAGCCGATGGTTGAAGCGGCCCTTGCTGATCATCTTTGGCATGTAAGCGTACTCGTGGAGGAAGCGGCAGGTCTTGTCGATGTTGCCACCGAAGAAAGTGGCGGCTACCAAGGGAACGGTCATCACCTCAGCGGTAGAGAGCCTAACCTGGGGATCGTCGAAGCGGCGCATGGCCTTCAAGAAGAAGTCGTCACACAAGCAGTAGATGGTGGTTATGGTATCGTCCAAGCTGTCCTCCTGATTCAAGAAAGGTTATCCGGCCTTCGAATCGGGAGGATATTATCTGCCTCTATTAGGGGGCAACTTGGGTTCCACTAGTGTCCGAAGCTATTCGTGGGATTTATTGATTCACGAGGTTACAGTGTTCTCAGGGGTCGTAGCAGTTGCAGGAGTCGTAGGGGTCGTAGGGGTTGTAGGGGTCGTAGAGGTTGCAGGG
>JAWWQA010000275.1:0-3578 GCA_033854695.1 Rubrobacteraceae bacterium | reverse complement strand
GAGGTCCTACCGGACACCGAAGGGCTGCTGAAGACCACCCAACAGTGCCTGACGGCGGCGGCTGAGCAAGTCAAAGTCGGGAAGAGGCTTGGGGATATAGGGCACGCGATACAGTCCCTGGCCGAGGCCCGGGGGTACGGGGTGGTGCGCGACCTCGTCTCGCATGGTGTCGGTCGCAAGATGCACGAGGATCCCCAGATTCCGAACTACGGGAGGCCGGGCACCGGACCGCGACTCCTTCCCGGCATGACCTTCGCCATAGAGCCCATGATCACGCTGGGGAACTATGAGATCCGTGTTAGCGAGTGGGATGGGTGGTCAATCTACACCGCCGATAACTCTCTGGCCGCCCACTACGAGCATACCGTAGCCGTCACCGATAATGGCCCGTGGATTCTAACCGAGAGCCCCACGGGGTAGGAGATGGGCGTCATGCGTGGTAACATATTCGTTTGGCTCCGGCCATTTTGTAACAGTTTAAGAGCAGGAGGTCCTTGGCTAAAGAAGACGTCATAGAGGTAGAGGGTACCGTCACCGAGGCGTTGCCCAACACGCAGTTTCGGGTGGAGCTCGACAACGGGCACAACGTCCTGGCCCACATCTCAGGAAGGATGCGGATGAACTATATCCGGATCCTTCCGGGCGACAAGGTCAAGGTGGAGCTCAGCCCCTATGATCTCGACCGGGGACGCATCACCTACAGGTTCAGGTAGACAGCAGTAGGAGGAAGAAACTTTGAAGGTACGGGCGAGCGTTAAGCCTGTGTGCGACAAGTGCAAGGTGATACGCAGGCGCGGGGTTGTACGCGTGATATGCGAGAACCCCCGGCACAAACAGAGGCAGGGCTAGGATATGGCGCGTATAGCGGGCGTGGATTTGCCACGCGAGAAAAGGGTCGAGGTCGGGCTCACGTACGTCTTCGGGATCGGCCGCTCCACGGCAAAGAAGATCCTGCAGGAGACCGGTGTGGACCCGAACACGAAGGTCCGTGACCTGGCCGAGGGCGAGGTTGCGCAGATAAGGACCTACGTGGATCAGAACCTCGAGGTAGAGGGTGACCTCAGGCGCGAGGTAAACCAGAACATCCGGCGGCTAATAGACATCGGCTCTTATCGGGGTATCCGGCACCGCCGCGGGCTCCCGGTGCGCGGGCAGCGTACCAAGACCAATGCCCGCCAGCGCAAGGGTCCGAAGCCGTCCATAGGCGGAAGGAAGAAGAAGTAGATGGGTAGACAGCGTCAGCAGCGCGGCGGTCAGCGCAGGGGAGGTGCCAGCCGGTCACGTCGCAAGGTTCGGAGGAACGTAACGACCGGCGTGGTGCACATAAAGAGCTCGTTTAACAACACCATCGTCAGCGTGACCGACCAGGAGGGTAACGTCATAGCCTGGGAATCGGCGGGGTCCTTGGGCTTCAAGGGGAGTCGCAAGAGCACCCCCTACGCCGCCCAGATGACGGCCGAGAGTTGCGCGAACAAGGCGATGGACCAGGGCGTGCGGCGTGTGGACATCGAGGTCAAGGGCCACGGTTCCGGCCGGGACATGGCCGCTCGCACCTTCCAGAGCATGGGGATAGAGGTGCTCTCGATCCGGGACGTGACCGGCCAACCGCACAATGGTTGCAGGCCACCGAAGCGGCGTAGGGGGTAGTCGGTATGGCACGTTACACAGGACCGAAAGGCAGGCGTGACAGGCGGGCGGGGGTGATGCTCTCCAACATGCGCAAGAACCCGCTGGAGAGGAAGCCTTACCCGCCGGGCGAGCACGGTCGCGGCAGGCAGCGGCAAACGGAGTACGGCATGCGGCTCATGGAGAAGCAGAAGGCCCGCTGGTACTACGGCGTCTCTGAGAAGCAGTTCAGGCGCGCCTACGACAGGGCGACCCGGATGCAGGGCGTTAGCGGCGAGAACCTTCTCAGGCTCATGGAGCTTCGGATGGACAACGTCGTGTTCCGGATGGGGTTCGCCACCAGCCGGCCGCAGGCGCGGCAGATCGTGGTGCACGGGCACTTCCTTCTCAACGGCCGCAAGCACAACATCCCTTCGGCCATTCTCAAGCCGGGAGATGTAATTACGGTGCGGGAGAAGAGCCGGGACCTGGAGCCCATAGTGAACGCTGTCGAGAACGTCGTGGCGGTTCCGCCGTGGCTGGAGGCCGACCACGACAACTTTACGGGTCGCGTCCTACACACGCCGGGTCGGGACGAGATCGACACGCCCGTCGAAGAGCAGCTGATCATCGAGTTCTACAGTCGATAGTGGAGCAACTTATTTATGAGCAGGTGGTAGTTTGATCATGTTAGATATAGCGCCACCCCGTTTCAGGGTGGAAGAAGAAGAGGAGCGACACGGCAGGTTCGTGGCAGAGCCACTGCCACGCGGGCTCGGGCACACTCTGGGCAACTCCCTGCGCAGGGTGATGCTCTCAGGTCTTCAGGGGTCAGCGGTGACCAAGGTCCGCATAGAAGGCGTCTCGCACGAGTTTTCCACGATCCCCGGTGTAAAAGAGGATGTCGTGGACATCATCCTCAACGTCAAGGACCTGAAGTTCAAGCTCGAGCGCGACGAGCCGATGGAGCTCGAGATAACGAAGCAGGGCCCCGGCGAGGTGACGGCGGCTGACATCGAGCTCAAGTCCGACATCGAGGTCGTGGACGAAGATGCGTACATAGCCAGCGTCTCAGAAGGCGGGACCCTGGAGATGCGTCTCACCGTCGAGAGAGGCCAGGGATACGTCCGGGCCGAGCAGAACAAGAGCGACGCCGACCCCATAGGGGTGATGGCGATAGATTCGATCTTCTCGCCCGTCCAGCGCGTGAACTATACAGTCTCGGAGACGCGCGCCGGCGCAAGGACCGACCTCGACTCCCTCTCCATCGAGGTGTTCACGGATGGCCGGATCCGGCCGAGGTACGCTTTGCAGGAGGCCGCACGACAGCTGATGGACATCCTCGGCCTTTTTACTAACGGCTACGAGGGACCGCGGATGGAGGTGCGAAGCCGGGTCGGGCGCTCGATCATAAACGACGAACGACCGGTCGAGGACCTGGAGCTCACGGTACGCTCGTATAACTGTCTCAAACGAGAAGGCGTGGACACCATCGGGCAGCTTGCGACGATGACCGAGGAAGAGCTAATGAACATCCGTAACCTCGGCATGAAGAGCGTGGACGAGATCCGCTCGAAGCTCATCGAGTATGGCTATACCTTGGAGAGCGAGGAGCTATGAGGCACGCCAAAAGAGGGCGCAAGCTCAGCCGGGACTCCGCCCACCGCAGGGCGATGCTCGGCACCATGGCCGGGCAGGTCATCCAGCACGGCCGCATAAAGACCACGGGGCCGAAGGCCAAGGAGATCCGGGGCGTCGTCGATAGGCTCATCACCATCGCCAAGAAGGACGACCTCCACGCGAGGCGTCAGGCGGCCGCAGTCCTCAAGGACAAGACCATCATGAGGAAGCTCTTCGAAGATGTAGCCCCCGATCTCGACGACAGGAACTCGGGTTACACTCGCATCCTCAAGCTTGGACCGCGTCTCGGCGACGGCGCCGAGACAGTCTATTTGGAGCTGGTGAACTACTCT
>JAWWQA010000274.1:0-15401 GCA_033854695.1 Rubrobacteraceae bacterium | reverse complement strand
GTGGTCATCGATTATTTCCAGGGCAACCGCACACCATATACCGATCCGCTGGCGCGCGGTGTGATCTGGGGTCTCTCTCTGGGACACAGCGAAGGCCACATATTCCGGGCGATCATCGAGGGGATCTGCTACGGCACCGAGCACATCTTCCGCACCATGCGCGGCCACGACTTCGAGCCCAGGCTGAACATTGTCTCCGGCGGTCCCACCAACAGCGATCTGTGGATGCAGATGCACGCCGATGTCTCGGGCGTTCCCATCTCGTTCACGCGGGTGAGCGACGGCCCCGTGCTCGCCTCGGTCGACGAGCTGTTCGGGCAGAGCTTCGACGACCAACGGGCGGTCGTGGTCGCGGACGAGAAGACCTTCGAGGTCGCGGGCGAGGAGGCGCAGAAGAACCTGGAGGCGGCCGGACGCCAGACTGTGGAGCCGTATATCTTTCCCAGTCGACCGATGCTGTACGCCGGCTACGACAATATCCAGACGCTTATCGGATCGCTGCGTGAGCACGACGCCATCCCGGTTGCCGTCGGCTCGGGGACACTCAACGACATCGTCAAACGCGCGGCCTACGAGTGCGACCGGCCCTACCTATGCGTCGGCACCGCCGCGTCGATGGACGGCTACACGTCGTTCGGCGCATCGATCGCTAAAGAGGGACGCAAGCAGACGCTGGAGTGCCCGGCGCCGAGGGCGCTGCTGGGGGACGTGGACGTCCTGGTGAACGCCCCCGCCTGGATGATGGCCTCCGGCTACGCCGATCTCTTGTGCAAGGTGACGGCCGGCGCCGACTGGATGGTCGCCGACGCCCTGGGGACCGAGGAGATCCACCCGCGGGCCTGGTCCCTGGTGCACGACCATCTGCGCGAGTGGACCGCACGACCGGCTGAGCTGCGCGCCGGGGATGGAGACGCGATGGACGGTCTCATGGAGGGCCTGATCATGGCGGGCCTGGCGATGCAAGTCGCCGCCTCTTCGCGGCCAGCCTCCGGCGCCGAGCACATGTTCAGTCACCTGTGGGAGATGGAGGGTCTGGGCCACGACGACGATCCGCCGCTCTCCCACGGGTTCAAGGTCGGGGTGGGCTCGATATCGGTCGCCGCCCTTTACGAGCGGGTACTGCAGCGCGACCTGAGCAACCTGGACATAGACGCGATCTGCGGCGCCTGGCCTACCTGGGAAGAGGTCGAGCAAGAGGTGCGGGCTACGCACACGGTCCCGGGGCTGGACGAGTACGCCGTCGAGGAGAGCCGCGCCAAATACGTCGATGCCGAGCAGCTCAAGGAACGGCTGGAGCTGCTCGGCGAGCTTTGGCCGGGGCTGCGCGAGCGGTTGAAGGCGCAGTTGATGCCGGCCGACCAGCTGCGAGAGCTGCTGCGGGCGGCCGGGTGCCCCACCAGTCCGGCCGAGATCGGGTTGAGTTGGCAGGACTTCAGAGCGACGTACACCAGAGCGCGGACGATCCGGCGCCGGTACAACGTACTCGACCTTGCCACCGAGACCAGTATCTTGGAAGAGTGCGTCGAAGAACTGTTCGCACCGGGCGGCTTCTGGGCTCGTGATGCGGCCTCGCAAGAGGTTAGTTAAGGAGGTAGAGAGACGAAGAGTACCGGCATCGGCGTCGACGACGCGTCCTTCAAGCCCAAGAGTCCGGTTGTCGAGCATCTTGAAGGCAAGGGCTATGAGGTCGAGGGTTACGGCGTCCACTCCGGTTCCTTCGGCCCCGGGAACCAGGGAAAGAGAGGTACGGGCGCTAGAGATGCCCGCCACCGGGGACTGTTTCGTCACCGGCATGGGCGGGCGCAACGTGAAGGTGGGGCGGCCCGTGGGTTCGGGGCTGAGCTCTCGGAGGCGCACGAGCGGACGCCGTGGGTCACCTTGGAAGGGGCGTCTGCCATCGAGGTCATCGGAGGTGCCCTGCCCAAGCTCACCGAGCGCGGGCTCATAGGAGCCGAGGACTTCCCGCTGATGCGCCGCCTGGACGCCGTCGTCGCTCAAGACGAGCCGCGGAAGCGAAAGTAAGGAAGGATAGAGGTATGGAACGCGAGAAATTGTTAGAAAGCGTCGGGGATCGACCATTCGACCTGATCGTGGTGGGGGCCGGCATCAACGGGGCAGGCATCGCCCGCGACGCCGCCATGAGGGGCTTGAGGACGCTCGTGCTGGACAAGGGCGACATCGCCAGCGGCACCACCCAGTGGGCCACCCGCCTCATCCACGGCGGCCTCCGCTACCTCGAGCACTACGAGATCCCGCTGGTGCGCGAGTCGCTGAGGGACCGCGAGGTACTCCTGCGCGTAGCGCCGCACCTAGTCAAGCCGCTCAAGTTCACCGTGCCGATCTACGACCGCTCCTCGCGCGGCCCCGGCATGATCCGGCTGGGCATGATCGGCTACGACGTGCTCTCCTACGACAAGTCGGTCCCCAACCACAGGATGCTGAGTCGTGAGGAGGCCCTCAGAGAGTACCCGGGCCTCAACCCGGAGGGGCTCAAGGCGGCGGCCACCTACTACGACGGGCAGGTCGAGTACGCCGAACGCATCGCGGTGGAGAACGCGGTGTCGGCCGTCCAGAACGGCGCGACCGTCATCACCTACGCCGAGGTCACGCGACTGCTCTTAGAGGAAGAGCCAAACGGCTCCCTGCCGCGGGTCGTCGGCGTGGAGTTCGAGGACAGGCTCGGTGGCGGAACCTACCGGGCGCGCGCCCCGGTGACCATCAACGTTGCCGGGCCGTGGGTGGATCGCGTCTTGAGCGGTGCGGCGGGGGCCTTCGGTTTCACCGGCGATCCCACGACCGGCGCCGAAAAGGGGCGCATGATCGGGGGCACCAAGGGCTCTCACATCATCGTGGACCCGTTCCCCGGCGCCCCGAAGAACACCATCTACGTCGAGGCCCGAAAGGACGGGCGGCCCTACTTCATCATCCCCTGGAACGAGCGCTACCTCATCGGCACTACCGACATCCGCTACGAGGACGACCTGGATTACGTCTCCGCCAGCGAGGAGGAGATCGCCTACCTCCTGGAGGAGACGAACTACGTTATCCCCCAGGCTGGGCTGACGCGAGACTCGGTGCTGTTCACCTACTCGGGGGTGAGGCCGCTCCCCTCCGCCCCCGAGGGCTCGGAAGGCTCCATCACGAGGGCCCACGTGGTCTACGACCATGCCAGGGGCAAGTCGGTTGCGGAAGGGAGGATCAAGGTCACGGCCGACACCCCCGAAGTCGAGGGTCTGCTCTCCGTCGTGGGAGGCAAGCTGACCACCTACCGCAACCTCGGCCAGCAGGCGACGAACGTGGTCTACAAGAAGCTGGGGGCCAAGAAGGCGCCCAAGAGCGCCACGGACAGGGTCCCGCTCCCTGGCGGCCGTACCCCCAACATGGAGGCCTTCTGCGGGGAGTTCAAGACGAAGAGTGGTCTTCCCGACGTGCTCGCCCGGAGGCTGCTCAAGGTCTACGGCGCGCGCCTACGACGTGCTCGCCGAGGCCGGAGACGATCCCTCCCTCAAGGAGTCCCTCACCCCTTCCGCGCCCGCCGTGGAGACCGGCCTGATGGGCTGCGAGGTGCTCTACGCCTTCCGCCAGGAGATGGCGCAGAAACTCTCCGACGTGCTGCTGCGGCGCACGATGGTGGCGTATGGTCCCACCAACGCCCTGGACGTGGACGAGGCCGCCGCCGCGGTGGCAGTCAAGCACCTCGGCTGGAGCGAGGAACGCGCGAAACAGGAGGTTGAGGACTACCGCGAGTGGATCAAACGCTACACGCCCAAGGCGTTCCGCGGACGCCAGGGTATCGGGACGCCAGGCCGCACGGGGTAGGCGACGTGCGTACCATCGTGACCTACGACGTGGATCGGGAGGGGTTGGCGTGATTTCCGTCGTGTCCTTCAACTTGGACGGCACGTTGGTGGAGACGAAGGAGCTCAGGGGTCTCCCCCACGCCCAGGCCGTCGCCGAGTTGCGTCGCGACACCGTGCGCGATGACGGCGTGCTCGACGCCTACGCCGACGACCTCGTGGGTCCCCCGCGCCAGGAGGTCGCCAAAACCCTCATGGACTGTTTCGGGCTGGAGGAGGCGGCTCAAGAGCGCATATCCGAGCTCGGTGAGGAGGACCCGTGGCGGGTACTCGCGCGGGTCCGTCTCGACGTCTACGAGACTCTTCTCCAGGACCCTGACCTGCTCCTCCAAAAGCGATACCCACACGACATCGAGATGCTGACCGAAGAGCTGTGGCGCGAGGGCTACCCGACGGCGTGCGCTACCGTGTCCTTCCGCCACCAGGTCGAGCACGTGCTCTCCATCCTCGGCCTCGAAGACGCCTTCGACCTAGTTGCGACGGTAGGCGACGTCCGGAGTGGCAAGCACGACCCGGAAATAGACCTGCTCGTCGCGAAGAAGATGGGCGTGCCGCCGGCGGAGCTCTTGGTGATCGAAGACTCGCAGGCGGGAGTCGAGGCCGTTCTGGTGGTCGGTATGACGATCGTCGCCGTTTCCACTAAGCTAACCAGGCCGCCGTTTAGGGACTCGAAAGTCCTGGAGCGTGGCTGGTGGTGGAGGACCCTCAGAAGTTGCCCGACGTGGTGCGCCAATGGATCGAGGCCGCTGGAGGAAGCTGTCGGGGAGACCGATGACCAGACGCATCGGGGATCTTCCGCACGCTCACGCGTGGCGACGAGCCGTCCCGGCGCGCGGTCGGAAGCGGTCCGTTTCTTTCGCGACGAGAGGTAGACCCGCGGCTCAGACGTAAGTAGGACGGAAGGTGCGAATCGTTCAGATGTCGGACATACACACGGGAACGCCGCTTTTCAAGCCCGAGTTCCTGGCGGCAGCGGTAGACGAGACCAACGCCTACGCGCCGGACCTCGTGGCCGTGGCCGGGGATCTCACAGCCGCCGGTTACCGGTGGGAGTTCGAGGAGGCCAAGAGCTACCTGGACCGCATAGAGTGCCCGAACGTCGTCGTGATCATGGGGAACCACGACGCGAAGAACGTCGGCTACCAGCACTTCGAAGATCTGTTCGGCCAGCGGGCGCGTTCGGTGACGTTCCCGGTTCCCGAGGGGGAGGTCAAGCTGGTGGCGCTCGACTCCTCGAAACCGGACCTCGCCGAGGAAGAGCGGCCGAAGGTCAAAGAGATCGTGGATGCGCTGCTCGCCGAGCACCCGGACGAGTTGAAGGTGACCCCGGGCAAGATGGTCTACGAGATCCAGCCCAAGATCGACTGGGACAAGGGCAAAGCCGTCCTGTATCTGCTCGAGGCCCTGGAGCTCGACCGCGACGACGTGGTGCCCGTGTACCTGGGCGACGACATAACCGACGAACACGCGTTCGAAGCCCTAGCAGGAAGGGGCATAGGCATCTTCGTGGGCCGGGCCGAGGATCCGGAGGTAGGTGGAAGGAGCACCTCCGCCGGCTACGTTCTCGATAGGGTAGAGGAGGTGGAACGGTTCCTGGACACGCTCGCCCGCTGACGATCGCTTGCTAAAGCGGTCATTGATAGGGACCGCTTCTGAAGCAGAGGCCAACGTACAAGGAGGGACCGGATGCAAACCGTTTCCAGAGTCACCAGGTCGAGGGCCGTGGGATGCTGGGAGTTGAGGAGTATGGGCCTGGTGGGCATCTCCAGGTGCTGTGAGACCTGCCACTCCGCCGAGAGGTACTCCTGGGGCGGCTCTTTGGGGCCTTGTCGGGCGAGGCTTCCTGATGGCAGGCAAGGCCTTGGTCTGCTGCGCGAGCAAGAAGCAACTGCTGGGGGGCGAGCCCATGACGGAGCGGCCCGGGCAACCATTCGGGCTCCACGAGAGGCGAAGGAAGAGAGGAAGCCTTGAGGATAGCGGTACTGACGAGCGGGGGCGACGCCCCGGGGATGAACGCCGCGGTGCGGGCGGTGGCACGCACGGCCTTCGCCCGGCGTTGGGAGGTGGTGGGGATAGAGGCCGGCTACCGGGGGCTGCTGGAGGGCCGGTTCGGCCCCCTGGACAATCGCACGGTGGGAGGGATCCTGCACCGTGGCGGGACGATACTCGGGACCGCCCGCGCGGCGGAGTTCGCGACCCCCGAAGGGCAGGCGCGCGCGGCAGGGAGGCTTGCGGAAGCCGGGATCGAGGGGTTGGTGGTGATCGGCGGTAACGGGAGCCTCACCGGAGGAAAGAAGCTGGGGGAACGCGGGGTGGCGGTGGTGAGGCTCCCGGCTACGATAGACAACGACGTGTGGGGAACGGACACGGCGATCGGGGTGGACACGGCGCTCAACACCGCACTTGAGGCCATAGACCGCATAAAGGACACGGCGAGCTCGCACCAGCGGGCGCACGTGGTGGAGGTGATGGGGCGCAACTGCGGCTACCTGGCCCTAATGTCTGCCATTGCAGGAGGTGCCGAAGCGGTCTTGATCCCTGAGTTTGAGCCGGATCCGGAAGCCCTCCTGCGATTCCTCAAGCTGGCCTACGAGCAGGGCAAATCACACTTCATAGTTGTAGCGGCGGAGGGAGCGAAGCCTTCAGCCGATGCGTTTAATGAATATGTGAATAACACCGGTGGGGTATACGAGTCTCGTCTGACATCTATAGGGCACATACAGCGGGGCGGGAACCCTACCGCTTTTGATCGGATATTAGCCACCCGGCTGGGAGTTGCAGCGGTGGGAGCGCTTGCCGACGGTGAGTCTGAGACAATGATCGGATTTACAGGCGGACAGGTAAAGTGTGTCCCGCTTGAGGAGGTAGTGGGGAAGACGCGCCCGCTCGACCCGGAGTTGTATAAGATGGCCGGGGTCTTGGCTGAACTCCCCACCTAAATAGATTCAACGCTTTATCGACTGCGCGCCCGTGTATGACACACGCCTTCGCCAAAAGTACCGCGACGTGGGATGCTCTATGTGGGCTGGCACTCTTCGAGCACAACTGGCTACGGGCGCACCCGGCGCTTAGCCAGCCGAGCATGGTGCCCAGGCGATACTACGAACGGCACACACCAGCGATGGCTATCGGATTGGCTGACCGTTGCTGGTCCTGGCCAGAGTTTCTGACCACAAAGGCTATTGTCAGCTCTTGAGGGAGTCACTACCGACGTTTTTGAGACAGGCTCTTAATGGCAAGGTTTGCATCAGGTGCTATCAAGAACTAGCGTTTCTCCTCCAAAGCCTGTTGGAAGAGCGTGTCGGCCTCTCCTAACCACTCCACCAGAGCCTTATCGTCGGTCAAGATGGAACCTGAGCCCTGGATGGGGCGCATGATAGCAACGATGCGAGCAATGAGAAGTTCAATCTGCGGCCGCACCGCCTCCGGCACTTCCCTCGCCCCCACCACCTCCTCCGGCGCTTTCCTCGCCCCCAAGTTCTCCACTCCGCTTGCATAGTCGGCGGCGACGACTAGGGTAGTTCCAAGAGAGTCGGGATCATTGATGGCATAGACGTTTGAGAAGACCACATTCATGGTCTTGGCGATGGCATCCGGCACCCTACTATCGTCCTCGGAATGAAACACGTTTATGACGACGATGCCTCTCTCGGAGAGATGCTGGCGCACCCCCTCGAAGAACTCCTTCGTGGCCAGGTAAAATGGGATCTTTTCCTGGCGGTAGGCATCGATGACTATAAGGTCATACTTTTCGCCCGTCGTGCGCAAGAAATAGCAACCATCGGCGGTGTGGATTGTGAGGTGCCTACGGGCCATGTTGAAGTAGTCATAGCCGACCTCACTTACCTTCCCATCTAGCTCTACACCGTCTATCTTTATGCTGGGAAAGAGGTCCGAGAGCTGGGAGGACACTGTCCCCGCAGCGTTGCCAATAATGAGGGTGTTACGGGGTGGCTCGGGGGAGAAAAAAAGCGGCATCAACGCCATTTCTGACCTTCGGCAAAGAGTTCGGACAGTGGTAGAAAGAGGGCATGACTACCCTTTACAGAAGAAAGGTCAGGGGCAGAACATTCCGGATGTCAGCAGAGCCAAGGTCTTAGAGAATTCTTAAGTTTCTGCGTGAGGATATAGCCGTAACGGAGTTGGGCAGAGGAATTCACAGAGAGCGAGATGGTTATAGAATTCGCTGAGTTCATAGGGTTTAATGAGTAGAATTATCTATAGGGCCAAACCAACTTAAGTTGGTAGTGGCACAAGGTAGCCAATCTATTGCAGAGAGCGGACCACAGTGTTGCTTTTAGAGAGCGTCAAAACGATTGGGTACCAGACAGTTGTCGCGCTAATTGGCTTTCTAGCGGTAGGATACGCACTTTACCTGCGACGCCTTCCGAGCAAAGATCCTGGGGAGGACAGAAACACCTACCCGTACGCTCCGCTGAAGGTTCTTATACTTACGGCCGCCGTAGGCGGAGGGCATGAGGAGGCGGGCCGGACGGTTCGGGCTGAGTTGGAGCGAGCCGGTTGCACCGTAGCAATGGCAGATGGGCTGCGAGCAATGAGTCGTACTCTGAGCTGGCTACTAAACCAGGGTTATTGCAGCCAAGTCAGGAACACACCAAAGTCTTTAGGTACCGTCTTCGCCGTCACCTCTCTAAGAGCGGGCGCGGCGGCTGTGCGGGCTACCGTGAGTCTGCTCTTTGCGAAGCGGTTGCTCAAGGTAGTGCGCAGAGAGCGGCCTGATCTGGTGGTCTCCACCTATCCGCTGGTCAACGCTGCTCTCGGGCAGCTGCGAAGTAGCGGTATGCTGCAGGTTCCTGCGGCGGGGATCATTGCGGACTATGGGGTTCATCCTCTGTGGGTGGCTCCTGCGTTGGATCTTCATCTCGTTGTCTCTCGTCGCTCGGCAGAGTTGACCGAGCATGCCGGGGGCAATGCCGCCGTGATTCGAATGCCTGCGGCACCGAGCTTTTACTCGGCACCGGCGCGCGAGGAGGCCCGCGCAATCCTGGGGCTGCCCCCAAAGGCTTTCGTAGCCCTTGTCGTAGGAGGAGCATGGGGGATCGGTGACTTAGGCGAAGCTGCTCAATGCGCTGCAAACGCTGGCGCGTACACCGTCGTCGTTACGGGGACCAACGTCAAGCTCAAAGCCCGGCTCGAAGAAAGGTTCGAGTCCGAAGAGAAGGTACGTATACTGGGCTGGAGAGAGGACATGCCGGTCTTTATGGCGGCGGCTGATTGTCTGATCCAAAACGCAGGGGGCATGACCTGCATAGAGGCTATAGAGGTGGGCCTGCCGATAATTATCTTCAACCCTGTACTCGGGCACGGAGAGCTTAACGCCCAAGTTATGGAACTGATGGGGGATGCTCGCTGGGTACGTACCGCAGAGGAGCTTGGGGTTCTTCTGAGATCTGCTGCGCGGCGCGAGACCTTCCTATCCGCTCCGAGTAGGGAGCCCGCGGCACCGATGGTCTCTAAGGTTCTCGAATCTCTGGCCGGTAGTGCTCCACGGCCGGCACGCACCCGACGGCTTCTGCGTCCGCGACCGATTCTGGCCAGTGTATCCTTGCTCGCGCTTATGTTCTGGTTTGCTTTCGCATCTACGGGAGTGGCACTGGCTGCAAAGGGATTTCGCACTCCCATACCAGGTTACGACCCTTCGCCCGGTAAGATCTCGCTCGGAGTCAGGGTTACAGACCCGGCGACCGCCGCCGCTCTTGAGAGCACGATACAGCAAGAACGGATGCCGGTTACCATCTTCGCCAACACGCGGGCGGCCCAGAGCTTGCGCCCTGCCGAGAAGCTTACTTTTGGGATAGCAGAGGAGCCCGGGGATGATGGCTCCGTTCTCCCCTGGAAGGTCAGAGCAGAGGCACAGGCCGCCGCGGCCGCGATCCAACACAGCACCGGCGCTCAACCGGAGTATTTTCTGCCGGCTTCTCGAACGAACCTGGCCTCGCTGGCGGAAGCCCCCACGCACACCAAGCTGGTCATGCCCGAGACCAGCCAAGGAGACCCTCATCCCGGGTTGCTGATCATAGATACTTCCGGCCTCGGCCCCGAGGCAGCCCGACTACGATTTATGCTAGCGTTGCAAGACATACAAGATAAGGACCTCAAGTGCGTACCTTTAGCCGAGCTCTAGTCTGCGCGTCAGCAACCCTTTTCGCTGCCCACGCAGCACCCGCAAGTGCCCGATTCTCGCCGGGTCGACACTTCTTTCCGGCCATCACACGTGTAAGATCCGAGGATGCCGTAGCGCTAACCTTCGATGACGGGCCTGATCGTGGACTGGAGGCGTTTCTGGGACTCTTGAAAGAGCACGGCGCGAGAGCTACGTTCTTCGTAGTCGGGGAACAAGTGACTCGAGCTCCGAGCAAGCTCGAGGAGATCCTCTCCTGCGGGCACGAGATAGCAGTCCACTGCCACCGGCACCGCAACCACCTGCGCTTGACCCCCGGCCAAACCGTGGAAGACATGCGTCGGGCAAGGGAAGTGATCGAGGAAGCAGCAGGGTGTTTCACCCGCCTCTTCAGGCCACCGTACGGGCTCTTCAACCTGGCCTCCTGGCTGGAGGCGGACCGGCAAGGTTGGAGGCGAGTGCTCTGGACACGATGGGGACGGGACTGGGAGGCTTTGGCTACACCTCGATATATAGCGGATAAAACGGGTTGGCCGGAGGCCGGTGATATCCTCCTACTGCACGACTCCGATCGGTATGCAGCACGCGACTCCTGGCGGAATACCCTTGGGGCGTTGCCGATCATCCTGGAGCGACTCTCCGCCCTGGGGCTCCTCGCCCGCCCCGTAGGGACGCTACTAGACACCGAGCGTTGCTACTAGGGATCTTTCTAATTCTGGTCTCGACGGTAGCTTACAATAGCTCCGCCGTGCTGCTCGCCGTGACCGCACGACAGCACACGGGAACCTCCCCCCTGCTTGTGGGAGTTAGCCTGCGGGTCCCGGGCCTGTTCGCCATCTCTCTAAGCCTTCTGGGTTGGGTTCTGGAGGTTGCCGCGCTCACCCTGATACCCTTGACACTGGCCCGGATTCTAAACGTCGCCGGGCTCGCCGTCCTGCTCTACCTGACGCGGTGGATTCTAAAGGAGCCCCTCGGCGGCCGGGAGATCCTGGGAGTAATCCTCGTCGTGCTCGGGGTAACAGCGGCCAGCTTTGCACCTCCGCACCTTGGCAGCGCTCCTCCGAGCCTCGAACAGTGGGCTCTGCTACTGTTAGTATTGGGGTCTGGTTCCTTACTCCCTTATGTACTCCGAATCCTCCGCCGGCCAGGCGCTGCCGTTTGGGCGACGGCGGCAGGCCTGGCTTACGCGTTAACCGGAGTTCTTAACAAAGGTGTAGCCGACGCCATCTACTCGGGCATGATACTGCCCCTCGTACTCCTTACTATAAGTGTCGCGATGGTAGGCCTCCTGGGTTTTAGTACCGAGTTGAGGGCTCTCCGGGACGGTTACGTGTCGGTCGTGGTACCTATAGTTTTGGCGCTCCACACCGTGGTGCCGATCATGTGCGCGCCGCTTCTCTTCAATGAGGCATGGCCTGAGGGCCTGCTCCAGCGTGCTCTTCTGGGTGTTGGCATCTTCTTTGCCCTTCTCGGGACCTTCGTACTCTCTAGCTCCTCAAGTCACGTCTTGGCCAAAAGGTGAGGTGAATAAGATATGCGCAAGCTATGGTTTCGATCCGCTCAAGCAGGATGGAACCCTCTCTCTTACGAGTGGTATTTTAGGACACCGATGGGTGCTGCTATCCGGGCGCGGGAGGAAGAAGCTGTATTCAGGTTTCTCGAGGTAGTTATGGAGCCCCACCATTCGATCCTGGAGGTTGGGTGCGGGACCGGGAACTACACGGTTCCCGTGGCGCGCCGCTGTGCGAAGATGGTGGCCATCGACGCCTCGCCCGAAATGCTGCAATACCTGCGGGAGCGTCTCCTTCGGGAAGGACTGGCGAATGTAGAGACCACGCTGGGACAGCTGCCGGATGGATTGGAGACGCCAAAGAAATTCGACGGGACGCTGGCCATCGGCGTGCTCAACTATGTCGAGGACCTCGAGGAGGCCCTCCGGTCGCTCACTTCGGCCCTAAGACCAGGCGGTTGGACCATCTTCAACGTGCCGCTACTCAACACTGAGGGGCGTATCTATGCCCTGACTGAGATGCTCAACCGGCGGCGAATTAACATCCTCTCTCTTGAGAAGATCATAGCCCTTGCCGAAAGGCTAGGATTGCAAGTGGAGATGACGGTCCCCGCCGGGCTCAGCCAGGGCGGACTTACCCTTGTAGTTGGGGCGATACTACCAGCTACGCCATTCGACGAGCTTTAGGGGAGCGTCTCTGGTTCGCCATGGGCCTACACATACTGCGACGATCCTCGCTGCTGTATCATCCTGTAGTGTACTGCGAGAGTCTTAGCTGCGGGGTGAAGAGTAAAGGTGCTACGCGGGAGGTTCGCGCGAAGTCGGGTCGGCGAAGAGGAGGGTTTCTCCTGGCGGGGCGAAGATGTCTCGCGTATCGAAGGCCTTTCCGATGCTGTCTTTGCCTTCGCGGTCACGCTGCTGGTGGTGTCCCTGGAGGTACCCAAGACCTTCGACGAACTGCTCGCGACCATGCGGGGGTTCTTCGCCTTCGCAATCTGCTTCTGGCTACTACTTGTAGTGTGGTTCGAGCAGTACAAGTTCTTCAGACGATACGGGCTTAGCGACTCCTTCACCCTGCACCTGAACGGGATCTTGCTGTACATCGTACTGTTCTACGTGTACCCTTTGAAGTTCCTCTTCACCCTGGTCGTGGATCAGCTCCCCGGCTTCAGCGCCGTTGTTGACTCGTCCACAGGTGCCATCGGTGAGAAGATAGAACCCGAACAGGTACCACTCCTGATGGTGATTTACGGTGCAGGTTTCATCGCTGTCCAGTTCATATTCTTCTTGCCGTACCTGAGAGCTTACGTCTTGCGTGGTGTGCTCGGGCTTAACACATACGAGAGGTCGGTAACGCGCGAGGAGATTCAGGGCTTCCTGCTATCGATGGGAGTCGGGCTAGCTTCTATCGCCATCGCTGTCTTTGGTGGGAAAGAGGCGGCCTCTTCCTGGGCAGGCTATGCGTACTTTCTGCTGTTCCCTTTGCTGATGATAAACGGCTACCTCATGAGCTCGCACAGGAGGAGGAGCAAGGCGTCGGCAGACGGAGCAGGAGCCACGCAGGAGGAAGAAGGCCCCCGTGAAGGCTCCTAAAGACCGTCCCGCTCCAGGCAACGTGAATCTTCGCGGAATGTGGGGTAAGGGTGGCCGGGGTCGGCCACCAGCTGCTGGATTGCCGTGTTCATACTGACGGTGTCGTATACGACACGATGAATTGCTGGGCACCGAGGACCGTGTGGCAAGGTTGCCGGCTGACCAGATGTTTGATCCTGCTCGTGCTGTGTCAGACAGCTTTCGTGCCACTGTCCTCTGCGCTCGGAGTCTCGTGGCCGGTCCCGCGCGCTTCCTTCTGCTGTATGTTTCTACCTGAGACACGGTGGTGGATCGCTACGTTGACTTCGGCACCCAACAGCAGGACCGCTGCTGAGATATAGAAATACAGGAGTAGCGCGATAGCGGCACCCAAGCTCCCGTAGACAACGCTGTAGTTGGCGAAGTTAGAGACATAGTAGGCGAAACCCAGCGAGGCAATAACCCAAACGATCACGGCGAGAGCCGCACCTGGTGTGATGAGCCGGTACGGATGGTCCACGTTCGGGACCACCCAATAAAGCACAGATACGGCGAGCATGATCAGGACAAGCGCTACCGGCAGGCGTAGCCATGACCACAAAGAGACGAACACCTCGTCAAGACCTACCAATCCCACGATCCACTCTACCAGCCGCGGTCCGATCAGCAGCAGGGCTGTAGCGAGGATTATCGTGACCGCAAGACCCAAAGCGAAGAATGCCTGGAGCACGACCCGTTTCCAGGCAGGGCGGGATTCTCCAACTCCGTGGATAGTGTTTAGGGCTTTTGTCAACGATCTGACCCCACCTGAGACAGACCAGACGGCGATGATGATCACGGAGGAGATGAGCCCGGCTCCTTGGGCCTGATACAGACCCTGCCTGAGCAACTGCTCCGTCCGGTTCGCGTATTGCGCTTGCAGCGCGGAGTGTGTCTGGTTGATCAGCCACTCGAAGAAGCCGCCGATGTCGAGTAACCCTAGCAGCGCTACAAGGAAGGCGAAGAACGGGAAGAGCGCGAAGAGCGCACGGTAAGCGAGGGCCGCCGAATAGGTGGGCATATCGTGCTCAAGGAAGCCCCTGATCGAGCGTCTGCAAACCTCCAGGAGCTCGGGACCTATTGATGCCGGGATCTTCACGCTAACTCCTGATGCGAAGGCGAGCGCGGAAGAAGTCGAAGAGGACCCTGAGCACCGCCACCGTCGGGACGGCGAAGATGATGCCAAGGAGGCCTGCGATCTCACCGCCTGCGATGACGGCCAGGAAAATCAAGATAGACGGGACACGCAGAGTCTGGCCCTGGATCCGGGGTGTCAGGATGTTGCCCTCTAACTGCTGGATCAGGAGAAACACGAAGGCCGTTAGCAGCGCCGTGGTCGGTGACTCGAAGAGGGCCAGGGCGACGGCGGGAATTGCCCCGAGAAAGGCTCCCAGGTAAGGGATGATGGAGGTGATCGAGATCCAGGTACCGAGCAGGATGGCGTAGGGGACGCCGAGGAAGAAAAGCGCAACGGCCGTGATTGCACCCTGTATGAAGGCCACCAAACCTAGACCGGAAAGGTAACGCGAGAGCGAGAAGGCGAATGCGTCCCAGAGCTCCCGGGCGTCCTGCCGGCGGCGAGAGGGCATCATCCGCAGGTAGGTCGCCTTTATGTCTCGTATGTTTACGAGCAGGTAGACCGCGACGAAGAGTACCCCGAATAGGGTCAGTACAAGGTTGAAGGTGCCAGAAATGAAGCCCAGGAGCCCGCCGAGAATCTGCTGGGCGATGTTCTGAGCGAGGTTCAAGAGATCTTGACCGACGTTCGCCATAAACTCCTCGGGCGTACTCGGCAGGAGGCCGCGCGCGGCGAGCGGCTCTAGCAGGCTGCTTAGAAGCTGTTCAGCGTTCGCTGCGTAACCGGGTACGTTGCTGATAAAAGAGACCAGCTGAGCTATTAGAATCGGCACGAGAACGCCGAGCGCCAGGATCCCCAACCCTACCAGCGTCAGAAAACTCACCAGGATCGCCCAGCCGCGTGGCATGAATCGGGAGAGCGCTCGTACCGGGAAAGAGATGACCAAGGCCAGCGCGAATCCTCCCAGCAACATGAGCGGTACGCTCGGGGAGAACCACATGAGAAGCGCCAGAGCCACCAAGCTACCCAGAATGAGCATGGTCCTGGTTCGTTTCGAGATCCAGATGGGTATAGGTCGAACCTCTGTATGTGCCGTCCCCACCCGGCCAGCAGATCTGTTTTCTTGCCTCACAAGCTTTCCTCTCCGGCCTCTTCTGTGTCACCATCATAATAGTGCCGGTGTTGGCAGATGTGAAATTTGGT
>JAWWQA010000273.1:0-7858 GCA_033854695.1 Rubrobacteraceae bacterium | reverse complement strand
GCCCCCCACGGGTTGCGGTACGGTTGCGGTAAATTGGGCCGCGAACTCTCCTGGCCCTTTTCTTTGTTCCTGCGTTTTTCCTGCAAAACTTGAGAAAAATAAAGAGCCGACGAGCGGACTCGAACCGCTGACCTGCTCATTACGAGTGAGCTGCTCTACCTGCTGAGCTACGTCGGCTTATTCGATGCAAGTATATCGCACGGATATGAGCCTTTCATGTTGTGGTTTGGTTGACCCTGATCTAGCACGGTAGTAGCCTGTAAGCTTGTTAGCTTGAGGTGTGGGACCTCTGGAGAGGAGGAGTGCGTGGAGAAGATGGTGGGTTCCATCGAGGAGGAATCACCTGGCAGGGAAGCGGTGATCCGGGCCCTCGACGAATGCTACGACCCTTGTTGTAGGGACCGCAGGATCAGCGTGGTGGACATGGGTTTGATCGAGTCGATCGACATCCAGGGCCGGGAGGTGAAGATCGAGATGGTCCTCACGACGGGCTGGTGTCCGTTCGCCTCGCGCCTGCTGGAGATGGTCGAGGAAGAGGTCGGCGGCTTGCCGCAGGTGGATAGCGTGAACGTCGAGGTAGTCTGGGACCCGACATGGACCCCGGAGAGAATGAGCGGCTCTGCGCGCGAGAAGCTTGCGATGCCGCTGGAGAAGCTGATACCGCTGCGCGAAGCACGACTAAGAGGAGAAAGCGTATGATCAAGGACGACGTGCTGGTCTTCGACTGCGTTGCCCACCCGTTCAACTTCGACCCGAGCAATGCTTTAGGCAAAGCCGGGGAGCTGTTCAACAACCACCTCTACGCCTTCCACCAAGTCCTTACTCCCGAGGACGAGCCCAAGCTTTCGGAGGAGGAGTTCCTCAAAGAGTGGAGCACCGAGGAGATCGCCCGCATGGTCTTCGAGGAGTCCGATACGGACATGCTCGTAGCCATGCCGCTGCCGCTAACGGACCTCTTCAAGGACGGGCTCTCGCCCTGGGAGCGATGCGTGGAGCTAACGCAGGAGAACCCGGATCGGACGGTCTTCTGGGGAACGGTAAACCCGCTGGAGGGCCAGAAGGCGCTCGACCTCATGGAGGTACAGGTCAAGGAGTACGGGGCGACGGCGTTCAAGTTCTACAACGTCCGCTACGACTACGGCGAGCCCTTCCCCTGGCGCATGGACGACCCGAAGATCGCGTTCCCCATCTACGAGAAGGCGCAGGAGCTGGGGATAAACCTCATCGGGGTACACAAAGGCGTACCTTTAGGGCCACAGCCGATAGAGGCGACGCAGACGTGGGACATGGACGGAGCCGCGGCGAACTTCCCGGACATCAACTTCGTCATCTTCCACGTAGGCCTACCGTTCATAGACGAGACATGCTGGCAGCTCGTACGCTACCCGAACCTCTACGCCTCGATCGCAGCCACCATCAACTTCGTAGTTCGCTCCCCCAGGCAGTTCGCCGAGTGGATCGGGAAACTCATGTTCTGGTGCGGTGAAGACAAGATCATCTACGGCTCCGAAACCCCTATATGGCACCCCAAGTGGGCCCTGGACGCCTTCTGGAACTTCGAGATACCGCAGGATCTAGTAGAAGGCTACGGCTACCCGCAGCTCACCGAACAGGCCAAGCGTAAGATTCTGGGCGAGAACCTGCTCCGTCTGCAAGGTATGGATATCGAAGAGACACGCCGCAAGCTCGCCAACGCTTGAGAAGAAAGACGAAGGGTACCCCGGAATGTGCCAGGGTACCCTCGACCTATCTCAAGAGAACAGGATACCGCCGTCGATCATGACGGACTGTCCGGTCATGTAGTCGGAGTCTTTCGAGGCCAGGTACGAGACGAAGGCCGCTACGTCCTCCGGCGTCTCGACGCGGCCTAGTGCGATCAGCTCGGAGAACTGCTTTATCGCCTCGCCCTTCTCCAACCCCATTTGTCCGCCCATCTGCTCGTCGATGAGCTCCCACATCGAAGTATCTACGATGCCGGGGCAGTAGGCATTGACGGTTATGCCGTACTCGGCCCACTCCTGTGCCGCAGCCTGGGTTAATCCGCGAACGGCCCACTTGGAGGCAGAGTAGTGTCCCAAAAGTGCAATACCCTTGTGGGCCGCTATCGACGCCGCCCCGATGATCTTGCCTCCGCTACCCTGTTCGATCATCTGCTTCGCCGCCGCCTGGTAACACAAGAAGACGCCACGAAGGTTGATCGCCATCATCCGATCCCAGTCTTCGGGCGTGAGATCCAGGAGCGGAATCACCTGCGCGATGCCCGCGTTCGCCACCATCACGTTGAGCTGGCCGAGCTCGTCGGCGACGCGCCGCACCATACGTTCGACCTCCTCAGGCTTCGAAACGTCAGCGGTAACGGCGAAGGTACGCCGTCCGGTGTCCCGGATCTCTTCCGCCACGCCTTCGAGCTCGCCGCTCTTGGCCTCGATGTCATTTACTGCAACGTCCAGCCCGTCCGTTGCGAGCCTGAGCGCGATACCTTTGCCTATGCCTCTGGCCGCCCCTGTAACTAACGCAACCCGCGCGGCTCCATCACTCTCAGCCATGATGCTCTCCTTATGTAAGGATACCCCGGGCAGACTAAGATGTCTCCCCGGAGCTATGCTAAAGACCTAATGCGCCACTGCAGGCAGGCGCGCCTCGCCTTCGAGAATAGCTCGCCGTGCCTGCCCGAAGGCGTCGGCGGCGAGCATGGCATCCAAAACCATCTCAGGGTAAACGTCAAAGGGCTCGTTATGGATGGTCTCACCCTCGACGCAGGCGGCTTCGGCGACCTTCTCCAGGTCATCCCGACTAACACCATCGAGCCCGATGTCGGCGAGCGTCACCGGCAGCCCGACCTCCAGGCAGAAGTCCACCACTTCCTCGACCACCGCGGCGGGACGCTCCTCGAGCATGAGCATGGAGACGACGCCGAAGGCCACCTTCTCCCCATGCCAGTAGTGGTGGGTACCCTCCAGAACCGTCAGGCCATTGTGTACCGAATGAGCCGCCGCCAGCCCCCCAGACTCGAACCCGAGCCCCGACAAGAGCGTGTTCGCTTCGACCACTTTCTCGACCGCCGGGGTTACGGCATCCTGCTCCACGGCGAGCCGGGCGGCGAGACCGTGCTCGAGCAGGGTGTCGTAGCAGAGCCGGGCGATGGTGATGGCCACGCTCGTCGGCGCGCCGCCGGCCATGGTCTGCTTGCGGGTCCGTGAAGAAGCATCAGCCTCAAAATACGTGCTGAGACCGTCCCCGATGCCGGCCACCAGGAAGCGCACCGGCGCGCGGGCGACTATCTCCGTGTCCACCACGACCGCGTCAGGATTGCGCCCGAAGAAGCGGTACTCCTTGAAGGCACCATCCTCGTCGTAGACTACTGATAAGGAACTCGTCGGGGCGTCGGTGGAAGCGATGGTCGGCACGATGATGAGCGGCAGCTCCGCTGGGTGCGCCACCGCCTTGGCCGTGTCCATCGTCTTCCCGCCACCGATGCCCACGATCGCGTCCGCTCCCCCGTCGCGAGCTTCCCCGCTCACCCGGTCTATCTCCTCGGGAGAGCACTCGCCGCTGAAGTCCACGAAGAGCGCACCCGCCAACCCCTCCAGGGCGTCGCCCATTACCTCCTTGACCACCGCGTCGCGCAGGATCAGGGGCCTCTCCGCCCCCAACCTCTCCAGCTCCTCGCCGAGCCTCCCAACCGCGCCCCTACCCTGGATGTAGCGACCCGGCGCCGCAAAAACCGCCGCAGCCGGACCCGCACCATTCTCCGCCATCCGTGACCTCCTTGTTCGTCCCTCTCCCCATTCCCTCGCCGTCTACAGCCAGGAAAGTGTCGTTCATATTACGGAGCCCTCCACCCCGCCGCAAGTGTGTCCAAACCTGCGCAAGGCCGGGAATGGAATCGGGGGTGATCTATGGTGTAGACTACGTTTCGCGGCTCGCATGCTGGAATAAGAGGGACGCCACGAATCGTCGATCCCAGCGAGACCCGGGAGGAGTTTGCCGAGGAGTAGAGATGTCTGAGGATTTTGAGAATAGAGAACTCCGCCCCAAGGAGTACGGAAAACGGACACTCAACGCAGCCCGGCTGTACTCCCTTCTGCGCCGGGAGGGTAATGTCCAAGATCCCTGGCATGTTATGGTGCTGGGGATGTGTGCTTTTGAGGGGATGCACATCAGAGATGGCTGGGAGTTTGCTTTGGCCAACCGACAGGACATAGAAGACGTAGCCGGGGTCTTCGAGCGGGCGAACTCCCCACAAGAGTTCAGGGAGGGGCTCATAGAACTGAAGGAACAAGACCTGATGGAGCGACTGGAGCGACTAGAGGGAAACGATATATAAGAACCTGAGAACTGGCGCAGTTCAGTCCCTCCAAACCCGCCCGCAAGCTATGAGTGTTGCAGGTCAAACCTCCACTTCCACGTCATCGCCCGTGATGCGCACCTCGTAAGAGGCGACGTCCTCCATGGCCGGTAAGCTTCTGGCCTCTCCCGACATGATGCTGAAGCGAGAGCCACACCGTGGGCATACGACCTGGTCTCCCTGGACGGTTCCCTCGCTCAGCGGTCCGCCCTCATGGGCGCAGGTGTCATCGATGGCGTAAACGTCGCCGTGCAGGTTGAACAGGGCGATCCGGTTGCCCTCAACCTCAACGAGCGTGCCCTTGCCTTCGACCTCTTCGAGCGTGCCCTCATGTTCGGGAAGCTCCGACTCTTTGGCGACTTTGACGAATTTAGCCACGGCAGTCTCCTTCTTTCGGTACTGGATGGTTCCCGAGGCACTTGCCTATGGGAATCATCCGGCGGGCGAGAAAATGGATCTCATGGTACTCACAGCCTCCCAGAAGCGGACGGACGCCCGCAGTATATCTGAGGCGGTGACGATCCCGACCAGCTCCCCTTCATCGGAGACGATCGGCAGGCATCCGATCCTCCGCTCGTTCATCTCCCGCGCCGCCTGCTCGACGAGATCGGAGGGGTGCGCTGTGATCACGACTTTGTGCATCATCTCCACCACCCACACCCGATCCAGAACCGTCTCTCGTCTTGCCGGGGAGGCGCCCAAAGGAGGACCCGCGTCCCGCAGATCTCGGTCGGAGACTATTCCCATGAGCTTCCCCTCGGAAGGGTCTACGACCGGGAGGTGCCGGATCCTGTGCTCCTGGCATATCTGCAGAGCGCGCAAAGCGGTTTTGTCCGGCGGCACGGTTACGACGTCCCGGGTCATCAAGTCCTGAACCAGCATGCTCTCTGATCCCCTTTCCCTTCTTATCCCTTTTCTACTCTCATCCTAACAAAATCAGCCGAGCTTCTCCACCCAAAAAGGCTCGGGGGTGATTTTCCACGCCCTCCACTTCCAGCTTGGGCACCCTTTGCTCCTCCACGATGTTTTTGGAACCAGATTCTAGCGCTCACCCCTGGTGGTGGAAACTTGTAACAACAATGGCTCATTTGGTAATCCACTGACTCCCACTCTATACTGCACGTTAGTTCAGGTGGGGACACAGAGCTTTGCATCCCCCTACGGGGGAAGATAGCGGCCCGCTTTTACCGGTGGGAGGAAGGATGACGCAGAGATGGCCAAGTTCACGAGGAGTCAGGAATTCACCCGGGAAGAGGTGGGGCTAGCCCTCAGAAACCCCGGGATGCCTCTCGAAGGGCTCCGCTATCCCATCACCCCTACGGGTATGCACTACCTCCTGATCCACTTCGACATCCCCTTTATAGACCCTACGACGTACGAGCTTCCCGTTGACGGCCGCGTCCGCAACCCGCTGAGGCTGACCCTTGACGAGTTGAAGGCGCGTCCGGCGGTCACGATGCCCGTGATGATGGAGTGCGCCGGCATCGGGCGCGCGCATTTGTCTCCGCGCCCGATTTCGGCGCCGTGGCACAACGAGGCTGTTGGGTGTGCCGAGTGGACGGGCATGCCGCTGCGTCTGATCCTCGAGGAGGCCGGTCTGCTCGACGACGCCGTCGAGATCCTCTTCACCGGCCACGACCGGGGCATCGACCAGGACGTCGAGCAGAACTACGAGCGAAGCCTGCCGCTCGAAGAGGCCCTGCACGACGAAGTGATCCTCGCCTACGAGATGAACGGCCGGCCGCTACCTCCCCAGCACGGCTCCCCGCTTAGGCTCGTCGTGCCGGAGTGGTACGGGATGACGTCGGTGAAGTGGCTAAAGTCGATCACAGCGCTCGACAAGCCGTTCGAGGGCGTCCAGCAGGCGGTCCTGTATCAGTACCGGCAGTCCGAGGAAGATCCCGGCACGCCGGTAACCCGCAAGAATCCACATGCGTTGATGGTGCCGCCGGGGATACCCGATTACCTGTCCCGCACGCGGCATGTGCGAACGGGACGAACGCTCGTGGAGGGCCGCGCCTGGTCAGGCTTCGGGCCCGTGGAGCGGGTCGAGTTCAGCTCGGACGGCGGGCGCACGTGGGCCGACGCCGAGCTCGGCGAGCCGGTCGGGCGTTACGCCTGGAGGCCGTGGTCCTACGAATGGGACGCGCGGGAGCCCGGTGAGTACGAGCTGTGCACACGCGCCACGGACGCGGCCGGCAAGACGCAGCCGACCGACAACGACGAGGCCTGGAACGTTGGCGGCTACGGCGTCAACGTCGTCCAGCGCGTACCCGTGTTGGTCAACTAGCGCATGGCTTGAGAGGGCAAAACCTGGCGAGGTCAAGCGCAGGGGACAGAGAGAAGAGGGTGGCAGTCTCTAAGAGACTGCCACCCTCTTTAGTAAAGCCCAACTTGGCGAGGGCTACTCTTCTTTCTCCAGGAGGTCGAAACCGAGCTCTTCAGCGGCGTCCTCGGGGTTCGCGAACAATGTCACCGTTTCATCGTCCGCAACCATCCGCCCGTAGTGCGTCGCCATCTCGATCTGGAAGTCGTAGGAGGTGAACTCGTCACTGTCTCCCAAGGCCTCTTGGATCTCGGCCAGATCGAACACGAGCTTGTTGTCGGCGTCGATACGGATCATGGCTGGGTAATGGGTGACCTCTACCCCCTCCTTCTCCTCCATGACCTCCGCGATGACGTTGCCCTCCACACTCTGGCTCAGGGTAACCCCGACCCTGTTCGACGCGGTCTGATCGCTCTGGTACTGTTCTTCGCCCTGTTCTTCGCTCATAAAGTCACCTCCTCTACTTCTGCACGAGCTCTTCCGTTAATTGCAACCCGAGGTCGGAGAGGATACCCTCGAACCGGCTCTTGGCCTTCTCGAAAGACTCCTCGAAGCTCACCACTTCCACCTCTGGCTCCGACCAGATGGGCTCGAGCCCTTGGGCCGCCTTGATGCTCAGGGGGACCCAGTTGTCGAGCCACTCCTGCATGACCTGCTTGTTTTCCTCCCCATGCTCCTCGTCCTCTACCAGCAGAGTGAACATATCCCTAGTCGCATTGAGGTCGCGTTCGTACTCGTTCTCGATCAAGCCCATTATTGTAGGCGTCACGAAATCGCCTTGTAACGGCGCGGCGTGCATCGCGAATCCGCTGCGGAACAGCTCGCCGACTAGCGGCTCGAAGACGATATTGGCGGCGAAGACTTCTTCAGCCCAGTCCTCGAGGACGAACATGCGCTCCACGTTCTCCCGTACGCCCTGCCACACCGGGTCCTCAAGCCAGGTCTCCCGGTGCACGGACTCATCGAACTTGTCGGGGAGCAGCTCGCTCACCTCTAGGTTGAAGAGCGCGATGTCTTGAGCGGCGCGCATCTTGTGGATCGCCATCACGGAGATGGCGTTGTTGTGCATGTTGGTCATCGCCTCGCGTTGCGCCCTCACGAAGACATACAATCCGAGCCCATGCTCGGGGTGCATCCAGGCGCTCACGTGCTTGGCGAAGATTTCGAACCACTTCTCGTTCCAG
>JAWWQA010000272.1:0-6194 GCA_033854695.1 Rubrobacteraceae bacterium | reverse complement strand
GCTGACGACGCCGCGCAGGTGTACCTGAGGCCGGAGACGGCGCAGGGGATGTTCGTCAACTTCAAGAATGTGTTGCAGACCAGTCGGGTGAAGATACCATTCGGGATCGCCCAGGTCGGCAAAAGTTTCCGCAATGAGATCACACCGGGCAACTTCATTTTCCGTACGCGTGAGTTCGAGCAGATGGAGCTTGAGTACTTCGTCGAGCCCGGCACGGACCAGGAGTGGCACGAGTACTGGATCGAGGAACGCTTCAACTGGTACACGGACCTCGGCCTCGATCCCGACAACATGCGCAAACGCGAGATCCCCGACGAGGAGCGGGCTCACTACTCTAGCCGCAGCGTCGACATAGAGTACAACTTCCCGTTCGCCGGCTGGTCTGAGCTCGAAGGCATCGCCAACCGCACCGACTACGACCTCAAGAAGCACGCCCAATACTCCGGCGAGAACCTCACCTACTTCGACCAGGCAACCGGCAAGAGCTACGTCCCCTACGTTATCGAGCCGGCGTCCGGTCCCGACCGGATGATGCTGGCCTTTCTCGTCGACGCCTACACTGAGGAAGAGGTTCGCGGCGAGACGCGCACGGTACTCAAGCTGCACCCGCGCCTGGCGCCCATAAAGGCCGCCGTCTTCCCCCTCACGAAGAAGGAGCCGGTGGCAAAGGTAGCACGCGAGCTCTACGATGAACTCAAGGGCGACTATCGGGTCTTCTACGACGACTCGGGTGCGATCGGGCGCCGCTACCGCCGCCAGGACGAGGCCGGAACGCCGTTCTGCGTGACGGTCGACTTCGACTCTCTAGAAGACAAGCAGGTCACCGTCCGCGACCGGGACACGATGGAGCAGGAGCGCATCCCCATAGGGGCCGTGCGCGAGAGATTGCAGGCCCTGATCTACGGTTAAGAGCTTCCGTCAATAGGCTGGCAACTTTTCATACTTGGCAGTTCTCAGAGCGATTCCACAGCCTTCCTATCGTCACTTGATACATAAGCTGCTCGCCTATTGACGGAGCTTCTAAGATCGCGAGGAGTATTGAGCCACAAACCCATAGCACTCTGGGCCGTCCCCCGTTCCATCTCGACGGCGTTCGAGCGCGTTTTCGTCGAGCGCGGGGACTTCGAGGTATTTCACGAGCCGTTCTCGGTCTTCTACTACTACTCGACCGACCGCCGCAGCGACCGATACGCTGACGAGGAACCTAAGGAAGAGTACTGTCATGAGAAGGTACTGGCGGAGATCCTGACTCCCCACGAGAAGCCCGTCTTTTTCAAGGACATGGCCTACTACGTGGCAGAGTTCATGACCCCGGAATTCGTTGCCGAGTTTCGCAACACCTTCATCATCCGCGAGCCGCGGTACGTAATAGCGTCACTGCACAAAATGTGGCCGGACTTCACCCTCGAGGAGGTCGGCTACGAAGAGCTGTACCGATTGTTCAGGTGCGCGGTCGAGGTAGGCCAGGAGCCCATCGTGGTCGATGCCTTCGACCTATCGGAAAATCCGGAGGGGATCGTCGCGGCCTACTGCGATAAGCTCGGCATAGCGTACAAGCCGGAGGCTCTCTCCTGGGAACCACGCGAGGTGCCGGAGTGGGAGATGTGGGACGAATGGCACGAGGATGCCCAGAACAGCACGGGGATCGCCAAGTTCTCGCATGAAGAAGTGACGCTCTCCGAAGAGCTCGAAGAGGTCTATCGCCGCTGCCTACCTTATTATGAAGAGTTATACAAGACACGGCTCGAACCCCGTAAGATCTAGGAGCGTAGGCACCAGGTCTGGCCCAGAGACCGGGTACGAGACGCAAGAAACGCCCCCGCACAACGGGGCGGGGGCGTTTACCATCAAAGCGTTGCCCTGAGCTACCTTGTTCCTAGTTGACTAGCTCTGTTTTTCGAGGTAGTTGCGGAGAGCTTCGGCGCCGTCGGTACCGTCGGTGGCCGTCACGCCCTCGAGCCACTGATCGGTGACGTCGGGGTTCTCTCTGAGCCAGTCGAGGGCAGCCTGCTTGGGTTCCTTGCCGGAGTTGTCGATCCGATCGATCAAGTCTGCCTGGATAGCCTTGGTGACCTTCATCTGCTCGAAGAACGTGTAAAGCTCCGGGAACTTCTCGGGGAAGTTCGCATTGACGAGGGTTTCGACGTGCGAAGGACCGCCCCACGCCTGCTCCGGGTCATCGAGCAAACACATATCGTACTTGTTGTTCATCCAGTGCGGCTCCCAGCCCGTCCAGGCGACCCACTCGCCGTTGCCGAGGCGCCGGTCGACCTCGCTGAGCATACCGTTGGTGCTCGATTCCACCAGCTTCCAGTCGCCCAGGTTGTAGGTGTCGTTCTTGATCATGTCGAGCACTACCTGGTTGCCGTCGTTGCCGGGCTCGAGGCCGTAGATAGTAGGAGTACCACCTTCCGCGAACCTATCCGCGAACTTGTTCAGATCTTCGTGCGAGCGGACGCCGGCGTCGCATGCCTCTTTGTTGACCGCAATGCTGAAGGTAGCATCCGACAGGTTCGTCGTGACAGATTTGACATCATCCTGGTTGACTGCGTCAAAGTTAGTCTGCATAGTGGGGAACCAAGCCTCCACGAAAACGTCGAGGTCGCCCTGCTCGAGACCCTTGAAGACGGTTGGGACTCCCAGCTCTTGAATCTCGGTCTTGTAGCCCAGGCCCTGGGCTATAGTCGCCGAGACGTTCGTTTTGGCTATTGCCTCGGGCCAGTCGACCGTGCCGAAGTTCACGGTGTCGTCGGAGCTGGCCCCTCCGCCGCAGGCGCCGAACGCGAGCAAGCTCACGACTAGCAGAAGCCCTAAAAGCACCGCCTTCACGTACCTACCGCCTCTACCCATCTACCCAATCCTTTCCCTCGTTGTTTGTTGCCTGAATTAGGGACCGAAATAGCGAGGATTGAACCCCTGCGAGGAGAACGCCGCTTTGAATGCTTCGCGCAGCGGCGAGCACACCTCGTTCTCCGGTCTTCGCACAGTTTAGCGTATACGAGTCCTTTCCCTAAGACCCCTGTGCGTTCTTGGCGGCGTCGACCCAGGGCTGCACAATATCGCGGTTGGCCTCCGCCCACTGCCTGGCGCCCTCGAGCGGATCGCCAACCTCGTTGATCGTGTTCTCGAGGTCGTCGAGCTGTCTTTCATCGAGCGTCAGCGCGCTCATGAACGCGTATGCCACAGGGTCGTTGTTGGGCAGATCCTTGTTGACGATCGTCAGCATTTGTGCCGGGTCGTTAAGGTTGCCCAGCGCGTCCTGTGGATCGTCGAGCAAGTGGAAGCTGTACCTCTGGTTCATCCAGTGCGGTGACCAGGCGACGAAGGCGAACTCTTCCCTGTTCTTGTAGCGGCTATCAACCTCAGCGAGCATCCCCGCCGTGCTCGACTCGACGAGTTTTTGCTTGAGATTGTAGGTCGGTATGACATCGTTGGGGATCTTCTCCATGATCACCGCACCCGGCTCGATGCCAAGGATCTCGTCAGCCCGGGTATTGTTGAGATCCTCCAGGCTCGTGGCGTCCATGTAGCTGGGTACCGCTATACCGAAACTGGTCTGGCCCTGGAACCAGGGATCTAGTTGCACTACGTTCTCCCCCTGCTGTTCCAGGTACTGCCGGTGGTTAGGCAACCACACATCCTGAAAGGCATCCAAGTTACCATTGCCCACGCCCTGGAACAAAAGGGCAACGTCCAGGGTCTGTAGCTCGACCGCTTTGTAACCAACCTCCTCCTCCAAGAGGACCTTGGTCAGGTTCGCGACAGCTACACTCTCGTCCCAGCCTATATCGCCCAGGGTGAGCGTCCTGTCCCCGGTGGAACCACCACCGCCGCAACCCGTCGCGAGGACGCTTACCACGAGCACGAACCCCAGAAGCGTCGCTCTCATAAACTTACCGCCTCTGCCCAACTGCTGAAACCTCTCACTCGCCACGAATTTTCCGGACCAAAGTACCGGCAAGAGCGGAGCGACCTCCCCGCAGAGAAGTCGCCCCGATTTGCTTCACACCGTGATGGTCAGGCCTCGTTCTTCGATTTAAGCCCGGTTTAAGTGTACGAGTCCTTTCCCTAAGACCCCTGTGCGTTCTTGGCAGCGTCGACCCAGGGCTGCACGATATCGCGGTTGGCCTCCGCCCACTGCCTGGCGCCCTCGAGCGGGCCGCTCGACTCGTTGATCGTGTTCTCGAGGTCGTCGAGTTGCGCATCGTCGAGCGTTATGGCACTCATGAACGCGTATGCCACAGGGTCGTTGTTGGGCAGATCCTTGTTGACGATCGTCAGCATTTGTGCCGGGTCGTTAAGGTTGCCCAGCGCGTCCTGTGGATCGTCGAGCAAGTGGAAGCTGTACTTCTGGTTCATCCAGTGCGGCGACCAGCCTATGAAGGCGAAGTCCTCCTGGTTCTTGTAGCGGGTATCGACCTCGGAGAGCATAGCCGCCGTGCTCGAAGGCACGTAGCTCTGCTTGAGGCTGTAGGTAGGTATGACGTCCTGGGGGATCTTCTCCGAGATCACCGCGCCGGGTTCGATGCCAAGGATCTCGTCGATGTTGGTGTCGTTGAGCTGCGGGATGCTCTTGGCATTTACGTAGTCCGGGACGGCTATGCCGAAGCTGGTCTGGCCCTGGAACCAGTGGTCGAGAAGCTTCGTGTTGCTAGCCTTGTCTACGAATTGCTGGTGGTTGGGCAGCCACACGTCTTGGAACGCGTCCAGCTCGCCATCGTCCACGCCCTGAAATAAGAGGGCCACATCCAGCTGGCGCAGCTCGACATTCCCGTAGCCAATGTCGTCCTCCAGTAGGGCCTTCGTCAGGTTCGAGACTGCTACGCTCTCGTCCCAGCCTATGTCGCCTAGGGTGAGCGTCCTGTTCTCTGGAGAACCGCCGCCGCAACCCGCTGCGAGGGCGCCCGCCACGAGCACGAGGATCAACGCAAAAAGCTTCCTACTCGCCTTCATCAACCTTCCTTCTTGCTCTAGTCAACAAGTTTCATGGTGTATTTATAGAGTTTACGCTCGTGCGCTCGTGCCGGATCAATCTTCCTTCCTCGTGGCACCTCCCTGGTTCTCACGCTCTCGCGCGAAGCCGTCCGGGTAGTAGAGACTCACCGCGTCCCTGCTCCCACGCCGGCTTCCGTACCGGCTTCTTCTGTATCGCCTTCGGCGTCGTCGGCCTGGGGATCGGGTCTACCCTTCGCGCGTGAAAGAAGCTTAGAGATGCCCTTTCCCCGCTTGCCCGGTGGCTTCCTGCGGCCAAGGTTCTTCGTCACGCGGTCGAGGTAGATGGCGATGATCACGATCCCAACCCCGCCGACGAACGCCAGGCCGACGTTGAGCTGGGAGAGACCCCGGACAACTACCTGTCCCAGGCCGCCGAAGCCGACGAGCGCAGCGATGACCACCATCGAGAGGGCCAGCATAATGACCTGGTTGACCCCGGCCATGATGGTCGGCAAAGCCTGAGGTAGCTCGACCTTGCGGAGCGTCTGCCAGGGTGTCGCCCCGAAGGCATGGGCCGCCTCCACGGTGTTCTTCGGCACCTGCTGGATGCCGAGCATCGTCAACCGGACGGCGGGGGGCGCCGCAAAGAGGACCGTCGAGACGAGCGCGGGGCCGCTCCCGAGACCCAAGAACACGACCATGGGGACCAGATACACGAACGCGGGCATGGTCTGCATTATGTCGAGCGTGGGCCTCACCGCTTCTTCGACCACCCGGGACTTGGCCGAGATTATCCCAAGCGGGATCCCTATAGCGAGCGCGACCAAGGTCGACGCTAAGACCAGCGCCAGCGTGAGCATCGAGTCCTCCCAGAGCCCGAGGCCGATGATCAGCACAAAGCCAAAGATCGAGAAGACAGCCACCCGCCAGCCGGATAAGAAGAAAGCTATCACGGCGAAAATGGCGACCATCAGCAGCTCCGGCGGCGCGGTTAGTGCGGCCTCGAACCCCTTGACCAGGACATCGATCCCTCCCCGAATTCCGTTGAAGAGGTTGTGGATATAATCGTTACTGGTTACCGACTTGACGAAGCTCTCGGTCCAATTTTGGAGCGGGATCTTGGGGATGAGGTTCCCCTGCAAAAAGGCGAGCATCCTAGCGTCCCCCTCCCGTCTCCTGGCCGACCTCACGATCCCCGCCATTGCGAGACACACCGGCGCGCCCTACACCGCTGAAGTCGGTGGGCTCCTCACCGTTAT
>JAWWQA010000271.1:0-4752 GCA_033854695.1 Rubrobacteraceae bacterium | reverse complement strand
GGACAAGATCAGCCGTGCTCACTTCAACCGCGCCTTCTATAAGAACTACAAGGGCTGGAAGCCGGCGCGCGCCCGAAAGCTCGGTATGGAGAGCTTCTCTGGCTACGTCTTGAAGAGGCTACACCCGGAGGCCATCGAGACCTTGAGGGAGCACAAAAGGGCCGGACATCGCGTCGTGCTACTCTCGGGCGCACTGGACTTCGTGCTCGAACCGTTCAAGGATCTGGCCGACGACGTGCTCACGGCCCGTCTGGAGGAGGAGAACGGTGTGTACACCGGCGAGCTCTCGGGAGCGCCGGTCGCTGGGGAGGCGCGCGCCAGAATGCTCGCCTCCTTCGCCCGCAGGCGGAACCTGGATCTCTCGCGTTCCTACGCTTACGCCGACTCCATCTCTGACCTCCCAATGCTCGAAGCCGTCGGAAACCCCGTCGTCGTCAACCCTGACTCCAGGCTCCAAAAAGCCGCGAAGGAACGCGGCTGGCAGATCAAAACCTGGAGCAAAAACGGCGTAGCGGATTCCTGAAGTGCTGGCTCTTCAATACAAGAAGAGCGTCCCACGCTACCTCCTCATGCGCGCGGGTGCGAAGCGCGTAAAGGGCCTCGACACGAGCCGTCTCTCCCCGCTGCAGCTCGAAGAGGTTCCCGAACCGAAGCTCCCAACCCCCGCCTGGGTGCGCGTGAAGCCCCTCCTCTCCGGCATCTGTGGTTCTGACCTCGGCACTTTGTCGGCGGAGAGCTCGCCGTACTTCTCGCCCCTAACCTCGCCTCCGTTCGTTATGGGACACGAGATCTTGGGAGAGATCGTACAGGATAATTCGAACTTCTCCGCCGGAGAACGGGTTGTGGTGGAGCCGGCTTTGGGCTGTGTGGTGCGCGGGATAGAGCCTCCGTGTGCCTACTGCGCCTCCGGAAGGTACGCTCTGTGCGTGAACGTCGCGAAGGGCGACATTTCACCCGGCATACAGACCGGCTTCTGCGGCGATACGGCTGGAGGATGGTCTGAAGGGACGCTCGTCGCCCATCCCTCCCAGCTCTACCGGGTGTCCGATGAGGTGCCGGACGAGGCGGCTGTAGCGATAGAGCCTCTAGCCTGCGCAGTACACGCGGCGCTGAAGCTTGATCCCGGACTCGACGAGACGACGGTCGTGATCGGGGCGGGCAGCGTCGGGCTGTTCGTCGTCGCGGCTCTGAGGCAGCTCACGAACGCGGGACATGTGATCTGTGTAGCCAAACACGAGCGGCAGAGGAGAGAGGCTTTGCGCCTTGGGGCGGATGAGGTCGTACACCCGAAGGAAACCTACGGAGAGCTGCCGAAGATACTCGGTGCAGAGCGGTACAGGCCGGAGCTGGGTAAGCCCGTGGTGATGGGCGGAGCGGAGAACATCTTCGAGTGTGTCGGCGCTCCGGGAACGATAGAAGACGCGGTGCGTCTCTGCGCCCCTGGGGGGGAGGTGGCGCTCGTTGGAATGCCGGGGGCGCGGAGCTGCCTGGATCTCACCGCTCTCTGGTACAAGGAGATAGAGCTCGCCGGGACGTACGCCTACGGTATCGAGGAGTACCGGGGCGAGAGAGTAAAGAGCTTCGAGCTGGCGATGAAGATTGCGCCGGAGATAAAGCTCGCGTCGCTGGTCGGGCCGCGCTTCCGGCTACGGCAGTACCGCGAGGCCATTGCTGCCGCGCGAACTTCAGGCCGCAACGGCCACGTAAAGGTCGTATTCGACCTCCAGGCAGAAGCCTAACCCACCCCGAAGAGCCGTGCATAACCCTTGACGGGAATCCCTGTCTCTGTAATATTATTAGGACTCCTAACAAAAATGGCGTTTATGGAGGAGGCACGAGATGACTGAGGGAGGCATTCCGGGGTATAGTTTCGGGGCTACGGCCCGGTCGCCGCTTGATCTGGGGGATTTGGATCTGCTCAAGCAGACGGTTCTCTTCACGGAGGAGGACGAGGGGTACCTTCGGATGGCGGGCGAGGTCTTGGAGGATCAGGCCGACGAGGTGTTGGACTTGTGGTACGACTACGTCGGTTCCCATCCACACTTGATCCGGTACTTCGCCGATCCGGACGGACAGCCTGATACTGAGTATTTGGGACGGGTGCGTGAGCGGTTCAAGCAGTGGATCCTGGACACTTGTCGGCGCCCGTATGACCAGGAGTGGCTGGATTATCAGCATGAGATCGCGCTGCGCCACACGCGTGCCAAGAAGAACCAGACCGACGATGCACGGGCGCCGGAGCACATTCCGCTGCGCTACATGATCGCCTTCATCTACCCGATAACGGCGACCATCAAGTCTTTCCTGGCCAACAAGGGACACGGCTCCGAGGAAGTAGAGAATATGTATGGGGCCTGGTTCAAATCTGTGGTGCTTCAGGTTACTCTTTGGAGCTATCCGTACGCGAAAGAAGGAGATTTCTAATCCAGGGTTTCGTTCGGCACACCTTTGTGAAGTGGGAACAGAAAAAGTTGTGATGGATGGGGAAGCCGTTCACCCTTACCTTTCCCGGGAACGTGGGTAGATGGGGGCAGTTTTCGAGCCATCCTCGCAGCACGGAGACGTGGATAGCAAGATCGTCGCCTCTCTGGAGCGACTCTCCCAGGTCTTTCGTGTTCTCCTTCGGGAGGAGGCGCAAGAGCACGGCTTGAGCCCGATCCAGGCCCAATTCCTCGTCTACCTGCTCTTCCACGATGTCGAGCTGCGCCGGGTCGGCCGTCTTGCCCGAGAGTTCAACCTCAGCTGGGCCACGGTAAGCGACGCCATAGCTTCTCTGGAGGAGAAGGGTTGGATCAGCCGGGACCCCTGGCCGGAGGACAAGCGCGTCGTCACGCTGCGCCTTACCCCTGCTGGGGAGAGGCTGGCGGCCGAGCTCTCGACCTGGGCGAACACCATCAAGGAACACCTGGGTTCCTCCTCACCCGAGGAGAAGGAGGTGGTGATGCGCTTCTTGATGCGGCTCATCGGGTCTTTGCAGAGCTCCGGGGTCATCACCGTCGCGAGAATGTGTGTAACCTGCCGGTTCTTCCGGCGGGACGAGCATCCGGGCAGCGAGTCCCCCCACCACTGCGCGCTGCTGGACGTGCCGCTGGCCAGCTCTGATCTGAGAGTCGATTGCCCGGAGCACGAGCTCGCCGCGCGCTGAAGAGTCGCAGTGCTACCCGCGCAAGGAGTTGCGCTTGAACGCCCGACTGATGGATGATGCACCGCGACAAGCACGATACGGTTAGCATCGAGCGTCTGCTCGCCGTTCCCGAGCTGCCGGCCTCCTGGCAGCGCACGCTCGAGAAGCGGCTCTCCGGAGGGCATAAAAAAGGTCGTGTCCCAACTCGAAGAACTCGAAGGTTAAAGGACCGGCAGAAAAAGCTCTCTGACTACCTGTATTCTTTGTGGGTTCGGGCCATGTAGATCAAACCTGGCCCGTCCTTACAGCGCCAAAGACGGACGATAACCGATCGTCGTTCGAACCGTAGGAGGAGAGATGAGCCGACCCGGTTTTCAGACGGTTCTCGAGAGCACGAGCCCCCCGATGATGTTCAACGCGGGGGACGGGTTCCACTATGAGAAGCTGCCTGAGGGGACGAGGGTGATCTACCCGCCCGGACCCGTCGAGCCGCTGACCTATCCGTACGTGGCGATAGAGCGGGCGCTGCTGGAACCTATAGACATGGAGCCTCTGCACGAGCTGCTCTTCCCCGGCATGAAGCTAACCATCGCCTTCGACGACCTCTCCCTGCCGCTCCCGCCGATGCAAAGGCCGGACACACGTCAGTTGGTCATCGAGAAGGTGCTGGAGAAGGCGTATGCGAAGGGCGTCGAGGACATACACCTCATCGCGGCCTTGGGTCTGCATCGCAGGATGACCGAGGCGGAGCTGCGGCATTGTTTGGGCAAAAAGATCATGTCGGGCTTCTATCCCGACCGGCTCTACAACTACGATGCCGAGGACGAGGAGGGCAACGTCGTCATCGGCAAGACGGAGAAGGGCGAGGAGGTCAGCGTCGGCCGCCGGGTCGCGGAGAGCGACCTGCTCGTCTACGTGAACGTCAACTACATACCGATGGACGGCGGGCATAAATCCGTGCACACGGGCCTCTCGCCCTACTCGTCCATCCGCCACCACCACAACCCGGACACCCTCTCGCACACCCGCTCCCTCATGGACCCCCCGAACTCCGCCATGCATAGCTCCATAGACCGGATGGGCAGGCTCTTCGACGAGAACGTCAAGGTCTTTCACATCGAGACCACCCTCAACAACAGCGCCTTCCCGCCGGTCTTCGACTTCATGGCGAAACCGGAGCACGAATGGAGCGCCGTCACAAAGGCGAACTTCCTCGCCAACCACAAGGCTACCCAGACCATGCCGCGGGGGATCTCCAGGCGCATCTTTCAATCCATCAAGGCTCCGCACCGGATGACGAGCGTGCAAGCCGGCGCGACTGAGCCGGTGCATCACGAGACCTTGAGGAACTGCTACGAGCAGCAGCTCGTGCGTGTCGAGGGGCAGTCAGACGTGCTCCTCTTGGGCGTACCCTACCTCGGGCCGTACAACGTCAACTCGATCATGAACCCGCTCCTCGTCTACAACATGCTCCTCGGCTACCTCTTCAACCTCTACAAAGGAAAGCCGCTCGTGCGCAAGGGTGGGGTGCTTATCGGAACCCATCCCATGCCGGCTGACTTCCACAAAGTGCACCATCCCTCTTACATAGACCTCTGGAACGAGGCTCTCGCCGAGACGAGCGACAT
>JAWWQA010000270.1:0-3116 GCA_033854695.1 Rubrobacteraceae bacterium | reverse complement strand
GGTTCATGGGAGAGAGATCCCGGGCGAAAGCGGTAATCTTTGACTACGCCGGGGTGCTCTCGCTGGAGCAGCCTCGCCAGAGCGTGCAGCGCATGGAAGGCGTCTCGGGGATCTACGGTCGGAGGTTCCAAGAGCTCTACTGGGGCTTCAGGGAGCCCTACGATCGGGGCGAGTTCGATGGTGCCTGCTACTGGCGGATGGTTGGGGAGGCGCAAGGGCTGACCTTCTCTGAAGAGCAGATGCGGAAGCTGGTCGCAGAGGACACCCTGAGCTGGTCGCACACCAACGAGCCGATGCTCGGCTGGGTCCAGGTCCTGAAGTTCCTTGGGATAAGGGTGGGGCTGCTCTCGAATCTCGGGGCGGAGCTGCGGGACCACTTACGCGACCGGTGCGAATGGATCGCCGGCTTCGACCACTCGACCTTCTCTTGCGAGGTCGGGTTGGTGAAGCCGGATGGTGGGATCTACAGGCACTGCCTGAAAGGGCTCGACGCCGAGCCGCGCGAAACCCTATTCGTCGACGATCGGGAGGAGAACGTGCGGGCGGCGGCAGAGCTGGGGATGAGAGGAGTCCTTTTCCGTGGCGTAGAGGACCTGGCCTCCGAAATCGCTGGGGGGGTAGACCTCCCGGTTCCTCTGGTTGCCGATGAAAGCCCAACTCGGACAAAGAGAGGGCAGTAAGCCGTGGAACGCTCGGAGCTGCGGTCGGCGCGCGGCGCGGTCGCCGCTGTTTTCTTCGTTAACGGCGCCGCGATGGCGAGCTGGTTCGTCCGGATCCCGGCGGTTCGGGACGGGCTGGGCCTTTCGGCGGGTCGGCTTGGGCTCGTCCTGCTGTGCGTCGCCGGCAGGGCGCGAAAGATGCCTCTCGCCGCGGCGATTGCCGCCGTGGCCAGCTGCGGGTACGCCGGTTTCCTGGTTGGTCCGCCGGTCATCGGATTCACCGCGGAGGTGGCCAATCTGTGGCTCGCGCTGGCCTCAGTGCTGGTACTGAGCACGGTCGTCGCCGTGCTCGGCGGAACGGTGGGACAGAAAAGTGCACGGGCGGTGGAAGGAGAAGAGGGGCGATGAGAGGCGAGTTAACAGACGACTCCTGGCGGCGGATAGAGCCGCTGCTGTCGGAAGGCAGCAGCCGGGGAGGGCAGTGGAAGGATCCGGGTCATGGACGGCATCCTCTGAGATGCTCTCGCATCTGGCACGTTCGGAATGTCCCACCGCTATCTCCTCCGATATTGCTCTAATCCCCCGGATGGATAATGACTTTGCCCCGGTTGCGGCGTTCCTCCAGGTGGCGGTGGGCATCGGCCGCTCTCTCCAGGGGAAAGGTCTGGTCCACGTGGATCTTGAGCTTATTCCGGGCTACGAGGCCGACCAACTCTCCGAGGTCGTCACGTGGATCGTACAGGTGTTGTATGAGGTTAGTGATCTGAAACCCGTAGATCGTCGCGTTCTTCGGATAGAAGTCGCGAGTGTCGATCCGACTCTGTTCAAGCGCAACGTTCGCTAGAGCTACCACACGTCCGCCATGACCGACGGCTTTAAGGCTCTCGCCGAATGTCGATCCCCCCACAGTGTCAAGTACCACCTCGACGCCCCCTTCCCCAGCAATGGCTCTCGTTCTTTCCAGAACGTCCTCTCGTGTATGGTTGATCCCTTCGTCCGCACCGTTTTCTAAAGTCCAGGTAACCTTCTCGTCGGAGCCGGCGGTAGCGATAACCGTGGCGTCCAGATACTTGGCGATCTGCACCGCCGCGTCGCCGACGCCGCTTGCAGCCGCCCAGATGAGGACTTTTTCGCCACTCCGAAGCCCGGCGAGACGCTGCAGACAGTACCAGGCCGAGAGAGGAGCTACGGGGAGAGCCGCTGCAGAGTCCCAGTCTAGAGCGTCTGGTATCTTCACCACGTGGGGTGCCGGCACAGCGACGTACTCAGCGTAGAAGCCAGGCCTGCCGCCGAAGGCGAGAACCCGGTCGCCGGAGCTTATGCCCCTTGCCGCCGGGCCAGGCTCCCGGACAATGCCGCTTCCCTCGAAGCCTGGCACTATCGGAGGCTGCCCTGCGGCGTGGTAGCTGCCGCTACGAGTGAGGATGTCGGATCGGTTTACACCTGAAGCCCGTAGCTCGATCAGGACTTCGTCCTCCCCTGCCTCGGGGGTAGGGATCTCCGCCATTTTCAGTACCTCTGGACCACCGAATTCCTCGATCTGAACTGCTTTCATATCTTGTTCCTTTCCTCGGCTGTGTTCCGGCAATCTGTATCGCGCTGCTAGGAGACTTCTACAGGCCGTCTGTCGACTACCCGGACACGCTCATCTTCCTCCCTCGCCGGCGGAAGGCTTTGACTGTTCGGGTGCCGGGTTGCGGAAGATCATGCAGGTAGTGGTGGCGTGGCCATAAAGCTTGCCGCTTGTGTCGAGGAGCCGCGCCTCGGCGGTAGCGATGTGGCCACCGACGTGGATGGTAGTGCCCTCGCACAGAAGCCGCCCGGTCTTCAAAGTGATCGGACGGAGGAAGTTGACCTTGAGCTCGACCGTGGTGTACCCGACATTAGCAGGGAGCATGGTGTGCACGGCGCAGCCCATCGCGGAGTCGAACAAGGTGCAGGCGAGACCGCCATGGACGGCACCGATAGGATTGTAGTGACACTCGGCTGGTGTGCACTCGAAGACCACCCGGCCCTCCTCTACCTCCGCCGGCTCGAAGCCCACCAGCTCGCAGATTGGCGGCAAAGGCAGCTCCCCTTTCTGCACCGCCCTGAGGAACTCCAGGCCGCTCATCTGCTCGGCTGCTCGCGCGTCAACGGTAGGGTCCTCCCAGACAACCGTTCGCTTCCTGTGGGTAGTCTCGCTCATCTCTAGCCTCCCTTCCTTCGGTGCCTCGAGTTCGGTCCGCAGTACCGGCGGCTCTGTAGGTACCGGTTACGCCTGAATGCAGGTTAGAAGGGCGAGCGCACAAAGGGGGGACGCTCGCCCTATAAAGCCTACTTTTAGGCCGACCGCTCGAAGATGCCTGCGATGCCCATGCCGCCGCCGATGCAGAGCGTCACCAGACCGTAGCGGCCGTCGATGCGGTCGAGGTAGTGCAGGAGCTTAGTCGTCAGTACAGCTCCGGTTGCCCCTAT
>JAWWQA010000269.1:0-4839 GCA_033854695.1 Rubrobacteraceae bacterium | reverse complement strand
ACGCTGGCACGGCCAGTACGGAGCGGGAGATCCTCACCTCGCGACTCCTAGCGGAAGAGGCTCTCGACGGGCTCGCCCCGGATGGAGGCATCGACGACCTCCATCGGGTGGGCCATAGGCATGTCGTGGCCCATCTTCTTGAGGGAAGCTTGTATCTGGAGCATGCAGCCGGGGTTTGAGGTGACGATCATCTGCGCCCCCGTCTTGAGGACGTTTCTCGCCTTGCGCTCGCCCAGCTCCGCGGCGGGCTCGGGCTCGACCATGTTGTAGATACCGGCCGAGCCGCAGCAAACCTCCGCCTCTGTGATCTCCTTGATCTCTATGCCCGGTATCTGCTTGAGGTTCTTCCGGGGCTGCTGGCGCACCCCTTGCGCATGCGCCAGGTGGCACGCATCGTGGTACGCCACCGAGACCGGCAGAGTATGCCGCTCGGCAACCGTCCCTATCTCCTGCAAGAACTCCGAGACGTCCTTCACCTTCGCCGAGAACTTCTTCGCTCGCTCGGCGTACTCGGGGTCGTCGCGCAAAAGATACGCGTACTCCTTCATCGTCGAACCGCATCCGGCGGCGTTGACGATGACGTTATCCAGGTTCTCCCTCTCGAAGGTGTCGATGGTCTTGCGGGCGAAGTTCAAGGACTCCTCCTCGCGCCCGGCGTGGGTGGAGAGAGCCCCGCAGCAGCCCTGGTCCTTGGGAGCGACGATCTCGCAGCCCTCGGCGGCCAGCACACGGAGGGTCGCGGAGTTGACCTGGGAGAAGAAGACCTGCTGCACGCAGCCCGTGAGGAAGCCGACGCGCTTGCGCCTCTCGCCCGTTGGAGAGGTGTACTCCGGGATCTTCTCTTCCTTAGCCAGCTTGGGCATGAGGGCCTCCATCGCCCTCATACGGGCGGGGAGACGGCTCATGACGCCAGCCTTGCGCAGCTTCCTGTCCAGGCCGAAGCGCTGGTAGAGACGCAAGGGGCCGGCAGCGAGCCGCAGTCGGCTGCGGTAGGGGAAGATCTGGAAGATCATCTCCCGGAACGCCTTGTCGTCGGTCCTGCGCTCGTAACGGCGCTCGACCTGGGCACGAGTTGCCTCTATCAACTTGTCGTACTGCACGCCCGAGGGACAAGCGGTAACGCAGGCCATACACCCCAGGCACAAGTCCCAATGACGGACCATCGTGTCGTTCATGGCCTCTTCCGTCAATCCCTTGTTCATAAGGTAGATTCGCCCGCGCGGGGAGTCCATCTCCTCACCGAAGAGGACGTACGTCGGACAGGTCGGCAGACAAAAGCCGCAATGGACGCAGTCGTCTATGAGGTCCTTCTCCGGTGGGTGGTGGTCGTCGAAGGCAGGGAAGGCGTAGCTACCGCTCTCGGGCCGGTCATACCCCATGGTATGCTGGAGCGAGTCCGTGGTCGCGGCGAAAGTGCTCTGGCCAACGTCCTGCGGGCTTCCGGCGCCTATAGCCCCAGCCATCGCCTGTTCCCGCGTAGTACCCGCCTGGTCGTCCTGCCTCTCGGTGCCCGCGGTCGCGTCGTAACGGTTGCCCGACTGCCGGGGATCCGGTCTATGCTGCTCGGTCACTTAGATGCCTCCTACGAACCTGCCCGGGTTCAGGACACCCCGGGGATCGAACTTCTCCTTTACCCGACGCGTCAAGCCGAGATAGTCTCCCGCCGGCCCCCACACGTCAAGCCTCTTTTTGATCGAGGTCGGGGCATGGCGCACCACCACGCTCCCACCCCTCCTTACCCAGATCTCCCTGAGCTCCTCAACGGCCTGCACTCGCGCCTCCTCATCGCCGCCGGAGAGAGCAACGTAGGTAACCCCGGTTCCGGCGTGACCCGTGATGCGAGGCGTAACATCCCAGCGCTCCGCGGCACCGAGTACCGAATCAAGAACACCCGTCAGTTCCGCCGGTGGAGCGGAAATTTTGATCGCCACCTCGTCCCCGGCTCCCGGCGGTTCCAGAGAACCGAGGGCCACCTCCTCATCAGAGAGCATCCGGACTTCACCGAAACTCTTCAAGAGATAAGAAGCCATCTCTGCCTGCGCCTCGACAGCAGGCGGTATCCCCTCGATGAGGACGGTCAGGAGTTTCTGGTCCTCACGCCAGTGTAGCTCCACCGCGCTTGGGACGAGCTGGGCGTGTACGATGGCCTGCGCTGCTTGGCCGGCAGCTAAAGTGCTCTCGAGCTCCACCGCGACCGTACGGCCTGCCTCCGGGAGCGGGTGAAGCCGGAAGTTGCACGTCGCGATAATGCCCAGAGTGCCCAACGAGCCCGTCAACAGCTTCGAGAGGTCGTAGCCAGCCACGTTCTTGACGACCTTGCCGCCCGCCTTCGCGACGGTACCATCCGGGAGGACGACGGTGATCCCGATGATAAGGTCCCTGACGGTTCCGTAGCGGTAACGGCGCGGCCCTGAGGAGTTCGCAGCTACTATGCCGCCGATGGTGCTCCCCTTCTCCAGCGGGTCTATGCCCAGCAACTGGTTGGCCTTGGCGAGCTGCTCTTGCAGGTCCTGCAGCTTCAGCCCGGCCTGTACCCTGACTACCTGATCTCCGGGTACGTGCTCTATGACCTCGTTCATCCGCACGGTGCTCACGATGAGGTCCAGGTCCCGCGGAGGATTCCCAAGGCTCATCTTCGTTCCGCCGCCTCTAGGAGCCGCTGTGAGACCCTCTTCGTTCGCTAGCTTCATCAGCTCGCTGGTCTCCTCAATGGAGCCCGGCTCGACCACGAAAGAGGGGGTGATGCCGTCTACGGCATCTTCTTCAGTCGCTTCGCGGGCGTGCTCCTCGCCGACTATCTTCTGCAGGTCTTCCAGAGAGACTTTCCTGGTGCTCGTGTCCATAGAGAGACCTCCCTAGAAGTTTTCCGCCAGGCCGGCCTTCTGGACGGGGTGCATGCGGAAGGGGCCGGGGCGTTCGCCACAGAGGCGCGGGGTTGGGAAGATCTTACCCGGGTTACAAAGCCCGTGCGGATCGAAGGCACAGCGCACGAGCTGCATGGTGTTCATGTCATCGTCAGTGAACATCTTGGGCATGTATCTCCTCTTGTCCACGCCGATGCCGTGTTCGCCGGTAAGGGAGCCGCCGTGATCCAGGCACGCGAAGACTATCTCCCCGGCTAACTCCTCGGCCTTCTCGGCCTCGCCGGGATTGTCGTTATCGTAGAGGACCAGTGGGTGGAGGTTGCCGTCGCCGGCGTGGAAGACGTTCGCGACGCGCATCCCGTACTCCTCGCCGAGCTCGGAGATCCTCTTGAGAACCGATCCCAGCTCCGTACGCGGGACGACGCTGTCCTGCACGTAGTAGTCGTTGGCGATTCTACCCATCGCCGCGAACGCCGCCTTGCGGCCCTTCCAGAAGAGCGCCCTCTCCGCGTCGTCCTCGGCTATCCTGATCTCCGAAGCGTTGTTCTCCTCACATACCTTTATTGTCTGCTCGAACTGGTTTTCGACCTCGGCCTCCGGCCCGTCTAGCTCCACGATGAGGATAGCTCCCGCCTCGGGGAAGCCCGGGTGAACCGCGGTCTCGACCGCCTCGATGCACAGGGCGTCCATCATCTCGATGGCGGCCGGCACGATGCCGCCTCCGATGATCCCCGAGACTGCCCCCCCAGCCTCCTCGGTATCCTTGAACGCTGCGAGCAGGGTCCTGACCGCCTCCGGCTTGCGAAGGAGCCTGAGGGTTATCTTCGTCGCTATTCCGAGCGTTCCTTCAGATCCCACGAGTGTCCCCAGAAGCTCGTAGCCCGGTGCGTCAGGGGCCTTACCACCGCCGATGTGGACCACCGAGCCGTCGGCGAGGACAACCTCGGCACCCATCACGTGGTTCGTGGTGAAACCGTATTTGAGGCAGTGGACACCGCCGGAGTTCTCGGCGAGGTTCCCGCCGATAGAGGAGACCACCTGGCTCGCCGGGTCAGGGGCGTAGTAATAGCCCTCGTCGGCGACCTCCTGGCTGACCCATATGTTGACCACCCCCGGCTCGACAACGATACGCTGGTTCGGGATGTCCACCTCGAGGATCCGGCGCATCCTCGAGAGCACGATCAGAACACCCGACTCGACCGGCAAAGCGCCACCCGAGAGTCCGGTCCCGGAGCCGCGGGCGACGAACGGGACCCCTTCTTCGTAGCAGACCCGGACGATCTGCTGGACATGCTCGGTGCTCTCCGGCAAAACCACGAGGTCCGGAATGACCCGGTAGTTCATCAAGCCATCGCACTCGTAAGAGCGGAGTTGCTCGCGCTCGTGGACTACCCCTTCGGTTCCGAGTATGGACTCCATGGTCTTTATGAGTTGCTCGCGCTCCATATGTCTGCCCCTTCCCTGGTACGTCCTCGGAAGACCCGGCCCCCTTCCCCACTCTCGTGCCACGCCAGATCCTCGGCGAAGACAAGCATCGCCAGATGGTCCTCGCCGTCCCTTCGCCACGAGAGCCTCCAACACCAGATCCAGGATAGCTGTGGCCGACAACGTACTTGCCACGAGCGCTATCCCAAGATCCTTTGCAATTCTATCTTAAAGCAGAGGTTGAAGATATATTCGAGGATCATGGCTCTATCCCTCTTCGCCTTTCGAGATACCTTAGGCGATAGGCGGGCCTTCTGCGCGATCCTCTCGTCCCCATTCAGCGTAACCCTCATCGCGGGGTTACTCGTGATCCTTCTGGCCGGGCTCGGGAAGCTATCGCTCGACCATGTGCTCGGTCTCCAAAGGGATGCGGCAGTGAGAGCGTAGGCCCGGAGGGAAAGGATATTTAGAGCCTGCGAGGAAAGAGGGAATGCCCGGGGCTGCTGCGCCCAGTCTTCGTCGGGAGTATGATTGGGTCGTCGGAGAAGAA